>NZ_SCFA01000114.1 GCF_004210275.1 Rickettsiales endosymbiont of Peranema trichophorum | reverse complement strand
ACCCTAAGCTTTTGCTCAATTTTCTGTACTTCATAAGTAATAGTACCTCCTGGTAGCACATCCTCAACCTTTGTTGGAGGCACTCCAAACCTACCTAAATCAAAATAACCATACTCTATATCAAAACATCTCCTCATTTACCAGCCAATCCACTCACCTCCTCCTCGCTCAAACCCGTCGCCTCACTCACCTTCTTCACATCCACTCCTAAACTCACCAAATTCCTCGCTATCTCAATCCTCTCTTCCGCCTTACCCTCGGCCTTTCCTTCCTCCTTGCCTATCGCTATGCCCTTCTCTAGGCCTTTGCTTTCACCTTCCTTTCTCACATCATCCATTGTGCATTCCTGCCCATCAAGCAGCAATCTCGCCCTCACATAGGCATCGTACGATTCCTCACTCCAGTTAAACCTCTCTAGCTCCTTATATGCTTCTAATATGTGCTCGTCCTTCGTACCTATTGGCGGCTCCTTCACATCCTCCGACCTACTTAAAAAAAATAGCCACTCATCTTCTATGCCACTGAGCTCATCCTCTCCCTTCTTAAACTTAGGCAGTTCTACAAAAACATACGACAATGCAAATAAGTGCCTCTCATTACTCTTCTCTTCCCTCGTAGTGTGGTAACTGATGCACCCTATGTTATCTCCAAACAATTTCTTATTTTTCATGATGCTCACTACTATTACAGGCAACAAGTCCTTATGAAACATCCCCTTCTTTAATTGTGATACGTATGTATGTGACCCATAAAACTGTGCTCTTTGTATATAGTGCGACTCTTGTCTATTCTCCATTTCTACTATGTAGATTTTTCCTGCTTCGTCCTTGCACTTCAAATCAAACAAGCTTCTTTTGCCCTGCCCTATATCTGGTATTTCTTCTCCAGACATAAACTCAAGTTCTGCTATTTTCTCCCCAGGTTCTAAACGTAGTATTGCATTTAAAAAATCCTTCAGTCTTTCCTTATCACCAAAGACTCTCTTAAATGCTACATCGTTTGTTGCGTCTAG
>NZ_SCFA01000031.1 GCF_004210275.1 Rickettsiales endosymbiont of Peranema trichophorum | reverse complement strand
TGTTGCTCCTCGTAGTCCTTTAGATATTGTGCCCTATCAAATTTCCTGTATAAACTCTCATCAAGTTTATCAAGCGAATCTTTTGTATATAAAAAATCCAAAAAATATTTTCTTATATACCACCAACCATCATCTGTGGTCACCTCCCATCTTGGTAACTTTAGCATATTGTACATATGTACAAAATCCTTACCTTCCAAATCTACCAATGGCAGGTCCCCGTTATGTTTCAGGTATTCTAACACAGCTCCCAACACACTTCCATCGTTCTCTCTGATCATCCCATCAGTTTTTTCATAGCCAAAGACTTCTAGAATAACACTATCGTACGTGTTGATGATCGATAGTATTATTGCTGTTAATATGTTCTCGGTATGTGGAGTAGACAAAATCTTTTGAACAATTTCCGGTTGGTCATAAATCACAGCTTTATTCAATGTTAAGCTTAGCACATCGTCCCGTGACAGGTCATGGTCACTGTGGTTGCTTATAAAAGCTGCTATAGCTTCTTCCAATCTCCCATTCTCCAATGCATGACATATCTCTTTAAACTCAACGTATACCATTTTTACGTTTAATCTCTTTGGTTTCATATTTCTCTCCAAATTTATGTTATTTAATCATGACTCTCATCATTCTCTAACATTTAGCCAGTAAAATCAATTTTATTGATGGATATATTGTTAAGAAGTGAAGATTGCAGATTTTGATGTAAAATGAATCAAGTCCTTGCCGCTCTGTGGAGTAAGTTTGCAAGCCGTCCGCGCTTAGTAGGAGCTCTTTTTAGACGTTCATCAATTGCACTGTGATTGAGACCAGCACTCCAATACAGATACTCAAAATCTAGACTACTAGTTTGCTTTCCACAGTTCTCTCCGAGGTCTGATATGGCAAAGCCTTTGTTGACTTTATCATGGCCATGCCTCAATATACATATTAGGTGGAGGCGGACGGTGACATGTATCATACGAAGTCTCAAGCCTCAACCAAATCTCTCACTTATCCCTTCCATC
>NZ_SCFA01000089.1 GCF_004210275.1 Rickettsiales endosymbiont of Peranema trichophorum | reverse complement strand
TCTCTCCAAATTTATGTTATTTAATCATGACTCTCATCATTCTCTAACATTTAGCCAGTAAAATCAATTTTATTGATGGATATATTGTTAAGAAGTGAAGATTGCAGATTTTGATGTAAAATGAATCAAGTCCTTGCCGCTCTGTGGAGTAAGTTTGCAAGCCGTCCGCGCTTAGTAGGAGCTCTTTTTAGACGTTCATCAATTGCACTGTGATTGAGACCAGCACTCCAATACAGATACTCAAAATCTAGACTACTAGTTTGCTTTCCACAGTTCTCTCCGAGGTCTGATATGGCAAAGCCTTTGTTGACTTTATCATGGCCATGCCTCAATATACATATTAGGTGGAGGCGGACGGTGACATGTATCATACGAAGTCTCAAGCCTCAACCAAATCTCTCACTTATCCCTTCCATCTACATAACTAGCACCTTTATTGCCAATATTAACTATCACCTTTTTATATACCTTAGCTTTTCATTTCTACCTCCTTGCTTTGTTATAAATCATATCTCCCATCATTCCACAGCGCTTGAAATACAGTCCTCACTAGCAACGATTGTGCTGCCTCGTACAACATGCTCCTACACTCCATAGGGCCCATCTTCGATATATTCCCATGCCTATTTACCTCACCAGACGCATACTGCCTTGGTGTTAACCCCATATATGCACCAATAGTCTCAGAACTCCCAAACCTACTCGGGTCATCTATACTAGACTTATATGTAATCGCTGCAATCTTCCCAACTCCCGTAACTGTCATTAACAACTTACAATCCTCATCCTCTTTAGCATACTCCTCTATTAGATTATTGATTCCTTCCAAAGACTCTTCTACTATACCCAAACTATTTAGCATCCCATTGATGCTTGCTATAACAGGATTGGAAAGTCCTGCTTAATTTTATACCATAAATCTTTAGCAGACCCCTAATCGTTACAATTATCTGCTGCCTACTGCCCACTAATTGCCTTCTGCTACCTATCATAACCTTTAGCTCGCAACTATCCTCGCTCTTTATTTGAACATTCTTATAGC
>NZ_SCFA01000069.1 GCF_004210275.1 Rickettsiales endosymbiont of Peranema trichophorum | reverse complement strand
AATCTTGGATTGATGTAGCACATTCTCTTCGTATAGGCTCCTTACACCTTCTACTACGACCTCCGTTGCACCTAGCTTAATAACAGAATTACCAAATGCGTAACCCGTACTGCTCATCTTGCTCTTCACATCATTAAAGCTTCTGATATCCTTAAATCCACTAAAATCAACCTTGTCTCCGTACTCAAAGTCCTTGATCCTTACCACACCTTTCGCGTTTGTAATCCTAAACACATCCCTGCCTTTGCCTCCCGTCAATACATCATTTCCTCCTCCACTCTCTATCAGGTTGTCCCCTTGGTCCCCCGTTAATACGTCATTGTACCTAGAGCCTATAATGTTCTCAATATCATGTAGCCTGTCACCATCTTCTTGTTCTACAATCGATAAATCAACCTTCACTCCTTTGCCAGAATTCCTATAGCTTACACTGTCAATACCTCCTACTCCATATATGTCATCACTGCCTTCACCTCCTTCCATGATGTTATTATTGTGATCTCCTATTAATTCATCATTGTACTCTGAACCAATAACGTTCTCGAAGTTCCTAATCTCATCCTTGACATCTGGATCATCTGTCGCAAATGAAGTCCCTAGCTCAAGATCTATCGATATTCCTGTACTGGAGGAACTATAGACTACTGTATCAATACCCTCTCCTCCGTCTAGCTTATCACCTCCCCCTTTGCCTTCCACAATGTCATTACCACCTCCAGCATGTATGCTGTTTCTTGTGTCAGTGCCTGTTAGGACGTCATTGTATGATGTGCTTATAATGTCGCTAAAGTTGCTGATGACATCTCCTTCAGCATCACCTCCTTGACATACTCCGCTTGTCAAGTCCACCTTAACCCCAGACCTTGAATCTCTGTAGCTTAGTGTGTTAGAGCCTTTACCTCCATCTAGTCTATCACCACCACCTCTACCCTTAATAACATCGTTACCGTCGCTTCCATAAATTGTATTTGGTTTGTTGTCTCCAGATAAAGTATCACTTTTGAGTGAGCCTATAATGTTCTCAAAATTGTTAAAGGTGTCT
>NZ_SCFA01000080.1 GCF_004210275.1 Rickettsiales endosymbiont of Peranema trichophorum | reverse complement strand
ATCAATGTACGTGTATGGTGTTAAAATAACTAGGGTTTGAACCCAGGCTTCCCTTTCCTAAATTTTCATTCTTACTGAATGAGTAATAGGAGAGGAAAAACCTTTCCTACCTCACGACATAGAGTGGATGTACCGACTAGGGGCAGTATCAATTGCACACCCCCTATCGATCAGTAGCACTCACAGTCGTAGGCAGTGGAACCCAAGTATTTCAACTGTGACCCATATAGGGTCATAGTTATACCATACAGAGGTAATCGAGACAAGGATGTATTCCGGCTTAAGGGGCCCAGGTTGGTGTTTAAGATGCTGTATAATACATGACGCCTTCATAGCAGGGAGACAAAGAACGGTAACCGTCAATAAGGCAACCTGTCATGGTCAGTACTTTCTTGTAAGAGTCTTTATGAATTGACTAATGAGTAAGTCCCAGATACTTATACCTTTAACCAGGATGATTCTTTATACTTAGTCCGTTGAGACTAGGAAGTATGCCCTTCGATTCTACTGGGTCCCATAACTCGGGATGATACTGAGTCTGTTGATATTATGAAGTATGCATCTCCATTGTGTGTTAACAAACAGATTAACGGAGTCCCGTAACACGGGATGATACTGAGTCCCATAATTCGGGATGATACTAAGTCCAATAACACGGGAATATACTGAGTCCCATAATTCGGGATGATACTGAGTCACGTAAACCGGGATGATACTGAGTCCCATAATTCGTGATGTTACTGAGTCCGTAAAGCGGGATGATACTAAGTCCAATAACACGGGATGATACTGAGTCCCATAATTCGGGATGATACTGAGAACCGTAAACCGGGATGATACTGAGTCACATAGCACGGGGTGATACTGAGTCCCCAGAAGTATGACGTATGTAGAAAGGTGAAAGAAGAATGAAGAAAGGAGTATGAAGGAAGGAGAGTGCAGCATGAAGGGAGTAGCAAGAAGTATGAAGTAAAAAGAGTCTGTAAATGTATACAGAGATGAGTCCCGTAACCCGGGATTAAACAGAGTCCCGTAACCCGGGATGA
>NZ_SCFA01000056.1 GCF_004210275.1 Rickettsiales endosymbiont of Peranema trichophorum | reverse complement strand
TTAAGAGAGCATCAGAAACGAAGATAAGAAGACAAGTCAAGATTCGAGCTGTAGCAAATCCGTACGACCCAAAGTTTAGAGAGTACTTTAAGCAAAGGGAAGGCAGGAGGAGACCCGTTAAAGAGGTAACGTTGCTGGGTGGCCAAGAGCCGCCTTATCAGTGCTCGAGCGTAATGCTAGGAAACTACCACGTTGCGTTCTTCGAGGAGGGGCTCTCAGCAATGGGAGCTCCTTACTCTACGGAAAGGTAAACTGAATAAGCCATACGAGTTTGGGAATAAAGTGTCTATAGCTGTGAGTGGTAGAGGTAACTTTGTAGTGGGAGTGAAATCATTCCACGACAATCCTTACGACGGTCACACACTTGAGCAGACTATATTAGCGGTGAAAGCGTTGGGGATTGAGCCAGGCAAGTATTTTGTAGATCTCGGGTATAGAGGACATAACCATAGAGCAAAAAGCAAGGTATATCTGCCGAACACGAGGAAGAAGCACCTTAGCAAGGAAGAGAAGTTAATGCAGAAGAGAAGGAGCGCAATAGAGCCAATCATAGGTCATCTGAAGCAATACGGGAGGATGGGTAGGAACTACCTGAAGGGTATAATTGGAGACGTTATCAACCCATTAATCTCTGCGATAGGATTGAATCTTCGGGCGATAGCAAAGAGGCTAAATTGTGCATTAAGCTCTGGGTAACCCCTCTCCCCCAAGGGAGTCAAAAGTTGAAGGGATGACATGAGCAGCTAGGGGTGAGTCATGCTCAAAATTGAGGCTGAGACTCATATTGCACCTCAAACGTCAACATTTGGCTATAAGCCTTTGCAAAAAACATAAATCGCACGGAAATTGAGACCAGCACTCTAATACAGATATTCAAAATCTAGACTTTTGACGAATGGACTAAGTAACCTCAGTTTGGGATAAGGGAGAGGAGTTGGTTGTGGATGTGCGAGGTTTTTATAGAGGGTTTACGCTGTTTAAAAGAGTAAGCAACAAGGCCAGAGATTATGTTGACGAATGCGTTTTCAACCTTTCTGTGCCTTGTATGCTCAATTTGGCACCAATTCTTAAACTGGTCAATCACTGTCTCCACAAGGCCTCTCT
>NZ_SCFA01000047.1 GCF_004210275.1 Rickettsiales endosymbiont of Peranema trichophorum | reverse complement strand
CTCAACTACCAACTTCAAAGTCAGGGATTAGCAGTATCTCCGGCAAGTAGCGCGATAGTTGATGCGACGATAATAGAATCTGCTGCGAGACCGAATAAGGAGACGAGTGGGATTGTTATAGACCGTGAGGAAGATGACAGCAAAGAAGTTGTGCTAGGAGAAGGGCATTTGTCTAAAGATCCAGATGCTAGATGGCTGAAGAAAGGGAAGAAAAGCTATTTTGGCTACAAGGCATTTATTGTGACAGATAGTGAGGATGGGTTTATCAGGTATGTTGAGGTATTACCTGCGAATACTTCTGAGGTAAGGAATTTAGAAGGAGCGCTTGGTCCATTAAAGCCTAGGAGAGTGTATGCTGATAAGGGTTACTATAGTAGCGAGAATAAGGAGCTATTACGTAGGAAGGGGATTAAGAATGGCATCATGTATAAAGCAGCAAGGAATAAAGCGCTGAGTAGGCTAGAGAAAGTATTTAACAGGTTAGTAGTCACAGATATTTGGTAGAACAGGCTTTTGGTACATTGAAACGAAGGTTTGGAATGACGAGAGCTACCTATATGACATTGCGAAAGGTTAAAGCGGAGGTGATAAGAAAAGCCATGGCATTTAACCTGTTAAAGGCCCTAAATCTTAGTGTGAAACCTACTTGATAGGACAAAAAAGGGACTCTTACTATATTGTGTTAATTATTTATAACAAAGTATTCTGATAACTTAACATAGTCTGACAAAATATACTGCAACCTTCATACCTTACTCACACCACAAATAAAAAAACAAAATCACGCAGAGGTCTCTTATTATGTACAAAAATTGTAATGAATGCTGATTTTACCTTTAGAGACCTCTGCATTATTGAGTTAAGTGAATAGAAGTATTATGGTATGAAGGATAAAGTAACCAAAAGAGGATATGATGAGTTTTTTAAAGATTGAAGCAGAGCATAGGATTCAGGGAAGTAAGGTGATGCGACTATGCGGTCTGATAAAGTGGAGAAGGCTTGAAGCTATTTTATGTGGTTTGGGAAGGAGTGGTTATGGTCCTAACGGTTATGATGTCGTTCAGTTGCTCAAGGCGTTGATACTACAAAGCTGGTATAGTTTAAGCGAC
>NZ_SCFA01000105.1 GCF_004210275.1 Rickettsiales endosymbiont of Peranema trichophorum | reverse complement strand
TGCATGGCAATACAAGGAGTATCTGTACAAGGGAGAGATTGGGAGATTTAAGGATATATTGAAAGAAAACAAGCTAGGTGAGACAGTATCGGTAGATATTTTACGTAATTATGGAGAGTTTAAGAAGCATGTGCTGCTTAGACTACACCCTGACAAGGGAGGGAGAGGGGAAGATTTTATATTTGCAAGGGAATTGCAGCAAAAAATGAGCTCTGATATTGACATAAAGGGAATGATAGGAGAAAAAGCGGCAGAAGTGGAAGTTGTGATGTATAAAGCAGCGTTGAGCATCAAGATAGCTGATACAGTAGTGGATGTACTAAGAGTGGTCAATCGACCAACAGTTGAGAATGTGAAGCAAGTGGTATTGGGCACGGTGCATGTATATGGAATGTACAAGGGATTGAGCGTGTATGGATTAGCACTAGTGGGTTTGGAAGCTACATATCAAGTGTACCAAGGGGAATACGCTGAGGCGCTAAAACAGGTACTGATAACGACGGTTTACATGGCATTACCTATAGTGATGGGTGCAGGAGGTTTGCCATATGCAGGGTTGATATTTACATCAGGAATGACGGTGTACAGCCTTTACCATCTGATGTCCAACGTGCATAGTCTGTACACAGAACACACGAGTGATGACAATGTAGCGAAATCATCAGAGGCTTATGCGAGTCTATATAGTTTACTGGCTTGCACACCCTTGCAATACGTGTATGAGTTTGATAGCTCTAGGGGAGAGCATAATGAATTGATGCAGGAACAAGAGCAATCGGAAGGAGCATTTCAAGGTGATAATTGATGATATGTGGGGAAGGTGTGTTGAGAGATTTGAGTGGTTATAACAATGCAAGGTTATCCCGAGTTTGACAATGATGAGGCTGTAGTGGAGGTAAATAAGGGATTGTGGTGTAAATAGTTTCACAACAAGTGTGAATTTGTTGGCTTCGTTACGTTGGCAACCTTCAATAAAGTGTTTTGAAGGGTACGTAAGAATAAGTGTGTAAGTCATGTATTTTATATCTTAATTCTATCTGGTCCATTCGTCAAAAGTCTAGATTTTGAATATCTGTATTAGAGTGCTGGTCTCAATTTCCGTGCGATTTATGTTTTTTGCAAAGGCTTATAGCCAAATGTTGACGTTTGAGGTGCAATATG
>NZ_SCFA01000067.1 GCF_004210275.1 Rickettsiales endosymbiont of Peranema trichophorum | reverse complement strand
GAGAATACGCCTGAACAAGTATTTCACGTGTTTATATTGGGACTAGTAGTAGGATTAAGAGGAGAATACTACATACGTTCGAATCAAGAATCGGGGCTTGGAAGATTTGACGTAGTGATGCTCCCAAAGCAGAGTGGGAGAGCGGGCATATTGCTGGAGTTTAAGGCAACAGACGACCCGAAGAAGCTGAAGGCAAAAGCGCAAGAAGGGTTGAAGCAGGTAAAAGATAAGCAATACCTGGAGCTGTTTAAGCAAAACGGAGTGAATGAGGTACTGGCAATCGGCCTCGCGTTTTGTGGAAAGCAACTGTGTTTGGTGAGTGAGAAGTTTTTGTTAGAGCACGAATAAGAAGCGAGTTAAAATTATGAAATACAAACTACCGGTAGGAGTCAGTGATTTTAGAAAGATAGCAACAGGTAACTATGTCTTTACGGACAAGACGCTGTTGATCAAGGAAGTAATGGACGATGGTGCTGATATCATACTAATCACCAGACCTAGAAGATTTGGTAAAACATTGAACTTGTCTATGCTCTACTACTTTCTAGACCATAGTCAGCCAAAAGATGAGGATTTGTTTGAGAACCTAAACATATGGCGAGATAAAGCCTTTTGCGAGGAGTATCAAAACAAATATCCAGTGATATTTATATCGTTCAAGGATGTGAAGTCGCACACTTATGACGAAGCTTATGCAGATATTATAGAGCTTATAAGAAGATTGTATGAAGAACATAGATATCTGGCTGATCGTGGTGTACTGTCAGATAATGAGCTGACAATATTTAACACTTTGCTCGGTAGACAAGCTGACATATCTGATATCAAGTCTTCACTTCGGCAGCTATGCCTCTACATACAGAGGTATTGTGGCAAGAACCCAATTATATTGATAGACGAGTACGATACACCGATACAAGAGGGGTATTTGGAAGATTACTATAATGAAATTACAGAGTTAATGCGTGGTATACTAGGGCAGGCATTAAAGGATAATAGCTATCTGACAAAGGCCGTGGTCACAGGAATCACTCGTATCTCTCAGGAGAGTTTGTTTTCTGGGTTAAACAACATAGAGGTGTACTCGTTATTGAGAGAAGACTATGGGCAATACTTTGGCTTTACCGAAGAGGAAGTGCTGAAGCTACTGGAAGAAACGAAGGAAGCAGTATCGCTTGATGC
>NZ_SCFA01000006.1 GCF_004210275.1 Rickettsiales endosymbiont of Peranema trichophorum | reverse complement strand
GAGAATACGCCTGAACAAGTATTTCACGTGTTTATATTGGGACTAGTAGTAGGATTAAGAGGAGAATACTACATACGGTCCAATCAAGAATCGGGGCTTGGAAGGTTTGACGTAGTGATGCTTCCAAAGCAGAGTGGAAGAGCTGGTATCTTGCTGGAGTTCAAAGCAACAAACGACTCAAAAAAGCTAAATGCAAAGGCGCAAGAAGGGTTGAAGCAGGTAAAAGATAAGCAATATTTGGAGCTTTTTAAGCAAAACGGAGTGAATGAGGTATTGGCTATAGGGTTGGCGTTTTGCGGAAAGCAGCTGTGTTTGGTGAGTGAAAAGTTTTTGTTAGAGCACAAATAAGAAGCGAGTTAAAATTATGAAATACAAACTACCGGTAGGAGTCAGCGATTTTAGAGAAATAGTAAGAGACGGGTATGTATTTACTGACAAGACTCTTTTAATCAAAGAAGTGTTGGAAGATGGGGCTAAGGTGATTTTAATCACCAGGCCTAGAAGATTTGGAAAGACACTCAATCTGTCTATGTTGTACTACTTTTTAGATCATAATCAGCCAAAAGATGAGGATTTGTTTGAGAAGCTAAATATAGGGCGAGATAAAGCTTTTTGTGAGGAGCATCAGCATAAGTATCCAGTGATATTCATATCGTTCAAGGATGTGAAGCAGTCTACATACCGAGGAGCATACGAGGATATTGTATGTCTTATTATGGAGCTGTATGAAGTACACAGGTATTTACTTGAAGTAGATGGATTGCTATCAGATAGTGAGGCAAGGATCTTTAAGGCATTAATGAACAGAGAAGGGAAGCTATCTGATATCAAGTCAGCACTTAGGCGGTTGTGCCTGTATATGTATAGGAAGTATGAGAAGAACCCAATCATACTAATAGACGAATACGACACACCAATACAAGAGGCTTACCTGCACAAATACTATGAGAAGATGGTAGAGTTAATGCGTGGTATACTAGGGCAGGCATTAAAGGATAATAGGTATCTGACAAAGGCAGTGGTCACAGGAATCACTCGTATCTCTCAGGAGAGTTTATTTTCTGGATTAAACAACATAGAGGTGTACTCGTTATTGAGAGAAGACTACGGGCAATACTTTGGCTTTACCGAAGAGGAAGTGCTGAAGCTACTGGAAGAAACGAAGGAAGCAGTATCGCTTGATGC
>NZ_SCFA01000109.1 GCF_004210275.1 Rickettsiales endosymbiont of Peranema trichophorum | reverse complement strand
ACAACCGCTCGGATTGCTAGAAAATCTTCCCCTTCTAATTCAACTAACATTCCTGCCAGTTCTTCTTGATGTTCATCTAAATACTCTTTTATTGCTTCTAATACATCACTTCTCTTACGAAAAGCTAAAGCAAATGAAAGTGGACTAAACTCGGTACTATCCATTATAGTAAGAATGCTCTGTGTGTATTCTTCATATAAAATATCTTCCACTGTCCTTGGTATGTCCCGTCTTACCGCCTTATTTAAAGCCAAACTTAGTACATCATCTCGAGACAGATTCTGTTCACTGTGGTTGCTTATAAAAGCTGCTATCGCCTCTTCCAATCTCCCATTTTCCAACGCATGACGTATTTCTTTAAACTCAGCATATGTCATTTCTATGTTAAGTATCTTTGGTTTCATACAAATATATCTCTAATTTTACGTTGTTTAACGATCACTTCACTAATTTCTGACATTTCGTCAATAAAATCAAGATTATTCCATGACTTGTTGTGATAATTTGAGTAGATGCTCATCACAACCCTAAAAAGTACCCATTAAGAGTCTAAGGATCCAGATGCTAGATGCCTTAAGAAAGGGAAGAAGAGCTATTTTGGCTACAAGAGACCTCTGCGTGATTTTGTTTTTTTATTTGTGTTGTGAGTAATGCATGAAGGTTGCAGTATATTTTGTCAGACTATATTAAGTTATCAGAGTATTTTGTTATAAGTAATTAATACAATATAGTAGGAGTCCTTTCTTTTGCCTTATCAAGCATGCTTTCCCCTTAGATTTAGGGCCTTTAACAGGTTAAATGCCATGGCTTTTCTTATCACCTCCGCCTTAACCTTTCGCAATGTCATATAGGTAGCTCTCGTCATTCCAAATCTTCGTTTCAATGTACCAAAAGCCTGTTCTACCAAATATCTGTGACTACTAACTAACCTGTTAAATACTTTCTCTAGCCTACTCAGCCCTTTATTCCTTGCTGCCTTATACATGATGCCATTCTTAATCCCCTTCCTACGTAATAGCTCCTTATTCTCGCTACTATAGTAACCCTTATCAGCATACACTCTCCTAGGCTTTAATGGACCAAGCGCTCCTTCTAAATTCCTTACCTCAGAAGCATTCGCAGGTAATACCTCAACATGCCTGATAAACCCATCCTCACTATCTGTAACAATAAATGCCTTGTAGCCAAAATAGCTTTTCTTCCC
>NZ_SCFA01000121.1 GCF_004210275.1 Rickettsiales endosymbiont of Peranema trichophorum | reverse complement strand
GCCTCTATCAGCTACAATCACTACTTTATTGATCTCATACCTCTCCTTTAACCTATCAAGAATAGGCAATAAAGTGTACCCTTCGAATGTGTTCCCAGGAAAGATGTCATAGGTCAGTGGCCTACCTTCACTGTTAATGACTATGCTTAAAACTATTTGCACTTCATTAGACCTCTTGCATAACCTGATATTCACAACTCCATATTATAAATTCCTGTAATCAAATTGAACCTTAGCCCAAATCTTTTACGTCTATTTCTGTATTTGTCAGAGATAATCTTAAATCGTTTGAGCATGCCAATAACATTTTCATTTGTTACTCTTTCACTTGCAAGTTCTCTATTTTTCTTTTTATCCTCTTTTGTTAATGGACTCTTCTTGCTCTTCTTTCTTGGCAATTCAGATCTAGCATGTAGCTTTTGTATACCTTGATATCCAGTATCTGTAACAGCCTTTATTCCAGGCTGCATTCTCGTTTTGGATTCCTTAAATAACCTGAAATCATGACGCTTCCCATTTGTGAATGCTGTACAAATAACTTGCTTTGTTCTTTTGTTAACAGCAATTTGACTCTTTAAAGTATGCCTTTTCTTCTTGCCAGAATAATAGTATTTCTGCTTGTTATTCCGATTCTTAATACGCTTCTTATTCTTTACCCTTCTTTTTTTTTGGACGCTCTATTCCCGTCTCTGTTGCATCTATCAATATAACATCATATTCCATATCACTTCTAAGCAAAGCCTTCCTTCCTGGTAACCCAAAGTCTGGATGCTTGACTAGTGTATCTTCTATCCACTTGATATTCCTATAACAACTACTCTCTGATATACCATATGAAGATGCAACATGAAAATATGTACGGTATTCTCTTAAATATTCTAACGTCATTAATAATCTATCTTCCATACATAATGCATTAGGCTTACCTCCACTTGCTTTCTTCTTTTGATCCGCTTCTTGCAGTATTCCTATCATCTTTTCAAATGTCGACCTCTTGACTCCCCTCAGCCTTCGAAAATCCTCTTCTTTGTACTCCTTGATTCTATCGTACTTTATCATAACCTCATTTATCCTCATGTATAAATAATCTATTATCTATACTTACTTCCTAAGTTATCCAAGAAGTCTATTAAACTTACAATCCTTGCTAAAGCCGAAGTTTCTTAAATCATCAGCCTCCTGTGATTCAAAGTAAAGTGTAGTGA
>NZ_SCFA01000013.1 GCF_004210275.1 Rickettsiales endosymbiont of Peranema trichophorum | reverse complement strand
ACTAATTCTACCTTTTGCATCTGGCCTTAAAACTACATTGCTCATAATCACTCTTTGATATAGTTATTGATTTATATTCCCACTGCTCGGTGATAACATAATCATGCGCTTACGTCAACAACTATATTGCTATAATACATCAATCCCCGGGACATTAAAGTAGCTTAGTGCAATTAAATGGTAATTTAAAATGAGGAACAATAGACGATGTCGCTATAATCTAAACTCCATTCTTGCAAAAACGAGAAATAAAGATAGAGGTACAATAACTAGATGGCTTAGAGTAACAATCGTTCAAAATGATATATAAAAACAATTGTTTAGTGGGATATATATTATTTGAGATTAGCCCACTGCATGTTGACATAAAGGGTGGTAAAGGAGGCATCACATAAACGTTCGTTTATATAACTCATCCCACACCTACATCAAAACACCAAAATCCCGTCACTTAACCAGTCACTCTTTCTATGTAATACTAACCGTCATACAAAAATCATTACGTGACAACATACACACACATCACTTAACAATAAGCTTCTCAACTTCAGCCTCCGATAACCCAGTCGCCTCACTCACCTTCTTCACATCCACTCCCAAACTCACCAAATTCCTCGCTATCCCAATCCTCTCTTCCGCCTTTCCTTTCTCTGTACCTATCGCTATTCCTTCCTCCTTGCCTATCGCTATTCCTTTCTCTGTACCTATCGCTATTCCTTTTTCCGTGCCTTCAGCTATTCCTTCCTCCTTGCCTATCGCTATGCCTTCTTCTATACCTTCTGCTTTTCCCTTCTCTATCCCCTCCTGTCTTGCTTCATCTATGCTGTATTCTTGTCCATCAAGCAACAACCTTGCCCTCACATACGCATCGTATGACTCCTCGCTCCAGTTAAACCTCTCTAGCTCCTTATACGCCTCTAATATGTGCTCGTCCTTCGTACACATAGGCGGCTCCTTCACTTCCTCCGACTTACTTAGAAAAAATAACCACTCGTCTTCTATGCCACTGAGCTCATCTTCCCCCTTCTTAAACTTCGGCAGTTCTACGAAAACATACGACAATGCAAATAGGTGCCTCTCATTACTCTTCTCTTCCCTCGTCGTGTGGTAACTGATGCACCCTATGTTATCTCCAAACAGCTTCTTGTTCTTCATGATACTTACCACTATTACAGGTAATAACTCCCCGTGAAACATTCCCTTCTTTAATTGGGATA
>NZ_SCFA01000097.1 GCF_004210275.1 Rickettsiales endosymbiont of Peranema trichophorum | reverse complement strand
GCTCGTGATATTTCTTTTTCTTTACCGTCTGAATTATCGGATGAAGAAAATATAGCACTAGCTCGTGAGTTTATTGCGACTAATTTTGTTGCGCTTGGTATGGTTGCTGACATGTGTATTCACAGAGGGTCTGGTGATGAGCAGCCTCACGTTCATTTAATGTTAACGACAAGAACTGTAGATGAGGATGGGTTCGGTCAGAAGAACACGGAATGGAATAGAAGGAGCTTGTATATAGGATGGAGGGAGGAATGGGCGAATGAGGCCAACAGGAATTTAGCGAAGGCTGATTTTGATATTAGGATAGATCATAGGAGCAACAAGGATAGGGGGATAGATTTAGAGCCGCAAAACAAGAAGGGTAGTGTTAATGCTCAGGAGCGTTTTACGAAGAAGGTCTTGGAGCACGAGGACATAGCAAGGAGGAATGGTGATGCAATATACGCGAATCCTGGCATAGCGCTGGACGCGCTCACGAAGTACACTTCTACATTTACACTTGTGGATTTAGCGAAATTTATAAACACCCACACGGTAGATCTGGAGCAGTTTGGGATGGTATACGAGCAGGTTAAGTCATCTAAATTGATGGTAAAATTGGGGGAAGACGAAAAGGGACGGGAGAGATACACATCGAAGGAGATGTTGGAGATAGAATACCGTATGGTGAGGCAAGCTGAAGGATTGGAGAGAAAGAGCTTTCACACGGTAGATTTGGAGATGCGAGAGAGTATATCTAAGAAATATGGATTCTCTGAGAACCAGGAAGAAGCATTTTACCACACGACGGGTGACAGGGATATATCGTGCATTGTAGGGTACGCGGGTACGGGAAAGAGCTATATGTTGTGTGCAGCTAGGGAGGTGTGGGAGAGGGAGGGGTATAATGTGGTAGGGATGACATTATCGGGTATAGCGGCGGAGGGTTTAGAGAGTGCGAGTGGGATTAAGAGTTATACGGTTGCTAACAGGCTGACGAATTGGGACAACGATAGAGAAAGAGTTAAAAAAAACGACATTATAGTTGTGGATGAGGCAGGTATGCTTGGTAGTAGGGCTTTAGGGCGTATTATAGATGAAGCAGTTTTGCACAATGCAAAAGTGGTGCTGGTAGGAGATCCGCGACAATTACAAGCGATAGAAGCTGGAGGTGCATTTAGGGGGATTTTGGAGAGAGTTGGACATGTTCACTTAAGTGAGATTAGAAGGCAAAAGGAGAATTGGCAGAAGGAGGC
>NZ_SCFA01000057.1 GCF_004210275.1 Rickettsiales endosymbiont of Peranema trichophorum | reverse complement strand
TATTTGGTTTGTTGTCTCCAGATAAAGTATCACTTTTGAGTGAGCCTATAATGTTCTCAAAATTGTTAAAGGTGTCTGCTCCTCTTCTTGGCCTTGCACTACCATTGTCAAACAGATCTACGTTTACAACCTTGTCATGGTCTTCATAGCTTAGTGTATCTATGCCATCGCCTCCGTCAAGGTCATCGCCACCACCTAAGCCTTGTATAATGTTATCATTATTATCGCCAGTTAACTTGTCAGAATGCTGGGAGCCTGTAAGGTTCTCAAAGTTCAACAGGAGATCACCTCTAGCATCTCCTCCTTGTCCTATGACGCCTTTGACTAGGCTTACGGTTACACCAGCAGGAGAGTTACGATAAGTCACGGTGTCGTTACCATCGCCGCCGTCGAGGTCGTCTGCTCCAGCTCTGCCATCGATAATATCATCACCTGCTTGTCCGTGCATTACATTGGGTTCTCTGTTTCCAGTAAGTTGATCAGAGTGTGGTGAGCCTATGAGATTTTCTATGCTTACAAGTGTATCTCCTTCTGCATCCCCACCTTTTGCTGTAGATGCTGTGAGATCGATTTGAACCCCTGCAGGTGAACTAGCATATGAAGCAGTGTCGTATCCTTCTCCTCCATCTATTTTGTCTGGACCACCTTTGCCTTCTATCACGTCGTCTCCTGTTTGTCCGTGAATGACATTGGCATCTCCATTACCAGTAAGTTGATCAGAGTGTGGTGAGCTTAGGAGATTCTCTATGGTTACAAGTTGCACAACATGAGCCAGCTTAACAAGATCGACCTTCGCCTGCTCCGCAGCTTTCAACATAATCTCCGCAATGTCTGCATGGTCACTACTACTGTCGTACACTGCCTTAGTACCCGCAGCACCACTGCCAGCGGCATAAGCCTCTTTCTTTAAAACAGCCAACATGTCTATGATATCCAAAGGACTGACGTTCCAGTGAACGGACCTTACTTCACTCACAATTTCCTCATCAAGCTTGCCCTTACCTAACAACTCAATAATCATTGGCGCTACAAACTCCATATACTTTCTTGTATGTCTTGCTAACTTACTCATAAACCACCTATTTGATTAAAATTTAATTCACACTCATAATTGTCTAATCCCTCAGGACATTACAAATGATATATTCCCCCCAACGTAAGCTGCCGAACCCTAAGCTTTTGCTCAATTTTCTGTACTTCATAAGTAATAGTACCTCCTGGTAGCACATCCTCAACCTTTGTTGG
>NZ_SCFA01000096.1 GCF_004210275.1 Rickettsiales endosymbiont of Peranema trichophorum | reverse complement strand
TGCATGGCAATACAAGGAGTATCTGTACAAGGGAGAGATTGGGAGATTTAAGGATATATTGAAAGAAAACAAGCTAGATGAGAGAGTATCGGTAGATATTTTACGTAATTATGGAGAGTTTAAGAAGCATGTGCTGCTTAAACTACACCCTGACAAGGGAGGGAGAGGGGAAGATTTTATATTTGCAAGGGAATTGCAGCAAAAAATGAGCTCTGATATTGATATAAAGGGAATAATAGGAGAAAAAGCGGCAGAAGTGGAAGTTATGATGTATAAAGTAGCGTTGAGCATCAAGATAGCTGATACAGTAGTGGATGTACTAAGAGTGGTCAATCGACCAACAGTTGAGAATGTGAAGCAAGTGGTATTGGGTACAGTGCATGTATATGGAATGTACAAGGGATTGAATGTGTATGGATTAGCACTAGTGGGTTTGGAAGCTACATATCAAGTGTACCAAGGGGAATACGGAGAGGCGCTAAAACAGGTACTGGTAACGACAGTTTACATGGCATTGCCTATAGTGATGGGTGCAGGAGGTTTGCCATACGCAGGGTTGATATTTACATCAGGAATGACGGTATACAGCCTTTACCATCTGATGTCCAACGTGCATAGTCTGTACACAGAATACACGAGTGATGAGAATGGAGGAAGATCAGCGTCTGGATATGGAGAAGTCTACAGTTTATTAGCACGAACTCCATTACAATACGTATACGAGTTTGATAGCTCCAGGGGAGAGTATAATGAATTGATGCAGGAACAAGAACAACCGAAAGGATTCGAAGAAGTACTGAATGAGCCATAGGATGTATGGTTTTAATGCCCACACATTGTGGGTACGTAATAGTAAGTGTGTAATACATACTGTAATTGCAAATAGTAAGGTTTGTATGGAGAATGGATACACAATATAATTATTTGGATATTCGAATAAGGAGTGTATTTATTCGATGGGAATAACTTTAATTAATTATAGGAGTGTATCCAATGAAGTATTATATAGGTTTAGACGTGTCATTGAAAGAAACATTTATCAATGTAATTAATGATAAGGGTAAAACAGTATACGAATGTTCAGTATTAAGCGAAGCAGATGCGATTGGAGATTGTTTAAGGGCAGGAGGGTATAAGGAAGATGCTATTTTAGGGATAGAAAGCGGACAGCTATCAATACATTTATGTAAAGCGTTATCAAAGGCAGGATTTGAGGTGAAGTGCGTAGATGCGAGGCATATGGCAGCAGCATTATCTGC
>NZ_SCFA01000061.1 GCF_004210275.1 Rickettsiales endosymbiont of Peranema trichophorum | reverse complement strand
CTACAGATGACGACAATAGAGAGGGAGATATATGAGTCGCACTTAGCATTTTGGAGGTTTGAGGACTCAGCATTTGAGAAGAAGCGTCAGGATGCTATGGAAGAAGGGATAGCACAAGGCATAGCCCAAGGTAAGGAAGAAGGGATAGCGATAGGCAAGGAGGAAGGAAAGGTGGAAGAGAGGATTGGGATAGCGAGGAATTTGGTGAGCTTAGGAGTAGATGTGAAAAAGGTGAGTGAGGCGACTGGGTTATCGGAAGCTGAAGTTGAGAAGCTTATGGTTAAGTGAGGTGTATGGATCTGAAGGGTGTTGGGAGTGGTGTGCCGTAGAAGAATATAAGGAGGAGAAGGTATGACGTAGAGAATACATATATTAAGAAGCTTTACAGGAGATGAAGGAGGGCCCTTCGGGATCGGTATGCAGGTACAGGTCTCAAACCACCACAAGCAGCTGAGGTAAAGAGCCATGCTTGTAAGCGTTGGGGAAAAGCCCAAGAGGAATGGGCAGGTGACATCCAAAAAGACGAATGAAAATGAACCATTGATGAAGCGTCGTTAATCCGAAGAAGACATCAAAATGAGAGACTCGTTCCTACTCTCAGAGAAGTTTATCCAGAGCCTGAACTATGAGGTAAGGGGTGTCCGGCGTAAAGATGGCGTGAGTTTGGAAGAGGCTTTTGTAAGGAACTAGGGGAACCAGTCGCCTTGATGAGAATGGAGAAATTCAAATGGTCAAAGCCATAAGAATGAGAGTACAGAAGTAAGGCACTGGGACGGAGTAACTAGTAGTAGCGAAGAAGCATTTGTAATGGATGTGGAGCGAAGGAGTTACGTTAAGCAGTTTATTCAGCAAGAAACTGAGGGGACTCAGGGAATAAAACAGCTTTGGAGGCAATTGGAGTGACACGGCAGCGGTGCTGGCACAATGATTGGGTATTAGAGTTTGATATACGAGGATTATTTGACAATAGACTTTTTTCGAAACTTTAATATATGTGTATACTGACTGTAGTTCGATAAAGATATTATGGTTTTGGCATTGAAATATGAACAAGTTAAGAGTTTATCGGAAGAGCAATTCAGAAGATTAACTGGAGTTAAGGGTGCTACGTTTGATAGAATGATAGAAATACTGGAAGAAGCTGATCAAAGGAAAAAAAAGAAAGGAGGTAGAAAGAACAAGTTAAGCCTTGAAAATCAGCTATTAATGGCTTTGGAATACATAAGAGAGTACCGCACATATTTCCATGTTAGTCAAAGTTA
>NZ_SCFA01000019.1 GCF_004210275.1 Rickettsiales endosymbiont of Peranema trichophorum | reverse complement strand
ACCTTTGTGACTGATATGGCAAAGTGGCACTACATTTTGTGACATATAGATAGATGAGATGCCAATAACATCAGCTTGTGGTGTATGTGGTGTAGCCATAGGTATGTCAATAAGTGTTGCATTTACGATGTCTACCGTGGCTTTATCCTCAATATTTGGAGTATTTTCGTCTTCCCTTTCTGAATGTGTACTGCTATTAAACATACCTTGAACACACTCACTAAACCGCGTTTCTATAGTACTATGCTGCTCAAATAATGAACTCAAGAGATTTTGTATCGGACTAGATTGCAGGACGTAATCCTTAAGCCACTTCGGTGCCACATCTATTAAGTTGAGTAATCCGCTGACCAGCAACTCAGCTAATTCAGTACCAGGTACAGAACTGCTATCCTGACTTCTACTAGTCCCAATCTCAACTCCTTCATTCGTTTCGTTCTGATAGAATGATTCCGTGTCGCTCTCTTTGGGAGATATGGATTGTTGATTGTTAGTACATTCCGAAATGTCATCCTCTGTCTTGTTATCACCACATTCACCACTCTCTTTTTCAAGCTCTGATATCACAGCTCTTACGTGAGATCGCAGAATACTAGCAACCTTCACATCAGACGTTCTTTCGTCAATCGTGTCTTCCACAATTTGTGTTAATAGCTTGACATTAGGACTTACAAGGACCTTCAGCATAGCACCAGTCCTCCCAACTTGGTACGTTCCTGCAACTATTTGTTCTATACAAGAGTCTATGAAACGCTTCATAACCTCATAATTATTATGGCACACCGTCAGCAACTTACTCCTATGGGTAGTGTTATCTATTAAGTAACTCACAAGTTCAAGTTCCTCTTGTTCTACTGCCCATTTAAAAACCTTGTAATTAGAGTATGAAAGTAAGGCCTCCATTTTTTTTGGCGTATTGAACACTAGCTGAAGCTCTAACTTTAGGAGACCAAGCTCCTTATGATCTAGAAAGTAAGACACGTCCGCGTCTGCAATCCTTTTCTGTGTTAGGGATAGCTGTTCTGTTCTTGTCTTCTTTGGTTGCCTGGTGTCTTGGTCTTTATACTTCTCAAAATTAACTGTTTGTCTTTTCATATTATTAAAGGTACAGTGATTACGCATTATGTAAACAATACAAAACATACAGAAAAAATCAAGCCGTGATATTCATGATATGAAACGCAAGAGAGAAAAAACAGTAGGACACACCAAGATCCCAAAAGACAAGAGGGTATTAGACAATCTTGCAAGGCTTTTAGAAATGACTAGCC
>NZ_SCFA01000025.1 GCF_004210275.1 Rickettsiales endosymbiont of Peranema trichophorum | reverse complement strand
GATTATGTGAATGCTGGTCAAAGAAGCATGATATCAAGGGTTATTGATGCTGTGATGAATCGACTTAACAACAAGCTGGATTTTGCATGGCAATACAAGGAGTATCTGTACAAGGGAGAGATTGGGAGATTTAAGGATATATTGAAAGAAAACAAGCTAGATGAGAGAGTATCGGTAGATATTTTACGTAATTATGGAGAGTTTAAGAAGCATGTGCTGCTTAGACTACACCCTGACAAGGGAGGGAGAGGGGAAGATTTTATATTTGCAAGGGAATTGCAGCAAAAAATGAGCTCTGATATTGATATAAAGGGAATGATAGGAGAAAAAGCGGCAGAAGTGGAAGTTGTGATATATAAAGCAGCGTTGAGCATCAAGATAGCCGATACAGTAGTGGATGTACTAAGAGTGGTCAATCGACCAACAGTTGAGAATGTGAAGCAAGTGGTATTGGGCACGGTGCATGTATATGGAATGTACAAGGGATTGAGTGTGTATGGATTAGCACTAGTGGGTTTGGAAGCTACATATCAAGTGTACCAGGGAGAATACGCTGAGGCGCTAAAACAGGTACTGATAACGACGGTTTACATGGCATTACCTATAGTGATGGGTGCAGGAGGTTTGCCACATGCAGGGTTGATATTTACATCAGGAATGACGGTGTACAGCCTTTACCATCTGATGTCCAACGTGCATAGTCTGTACATAGAGTATACAAGCGATGAGAATGGAGTGAGATCAGCGTCTGGATATGGAGAAGTCTACAGTTTATTAGCACGAACTCCATTACAATACGTATACGAGTTTGATAGCTCCAGGGGAGAGTATAATGAATTGATGCAGGAACAAGAACAACCGAAAGGATTCGAAGAAGTACTGAATGAGCCATAGGATGTATGGTTTTAATGCCCACACATTGTGGGTACGTAATAGTAAGTGCGTAAGTGACGGTGATGTTATATCTTAATTGGCCCCCCGCTGTGAATTGGAGAATATCCTACGGTATTGGGGAGTGTGTGAGGACGTCATCTTAAGTGTGTAAGTGAGGGTTATTTTCCCGAGTTTGACAATTTTGTATAGAGAAGAGAGGGATTATGCGGGTTGCATAATATTTTGGGGATATTTGTTATGAACCATCAATATAAGTGTTGACTTTTATTTGATTTATTATAAGGTCACTTTATGGTGATGAACCATGTAAATGTAACAATATGTTCGTTAGAATCATTAAAGGCAGTACTAAACAATATGCCGTAATCGTACGTGGTTATCGCGATAAAAACGGTAAAGTAAA
>NZ_SCFA01000024.1 GCF_004210275.1 Rickettsiales endosymbiont of Peranema trichophorum | reverse complement strand
ATAGGGTTTGTATATGATAGGATAGTGTCTGAATGGTTCAGCAAAGCAACAAGAGTTGGGTCATACGACAGCTTTGTGAGAAGCTTGATGGATGGTGACATGGAGAGGTTTGAGATGTATATCACAAGCTACATAATGCAAAGCGGTAGCTACTTTGACTTTAATAAGAACACACCTGAGCAAGTATTTCATGTATTTATATTGGGTCTAGTAGTGGGATTGAGAGGAGAGTACTACATACGCTCTAATCAAGAGTCAGGACTTGGAAGGTTTGACGTGGTGATGTTGCCAAAGCAGAGTGGGAGAGCTGGTATCTTGCTGGAGTTTAAGGCAACAGATGACCCGAAGAAGCTGAAGGCAAAAGCGAAAGAAGGACTAAAGCAAGTGAAAGACAAGCAATACCTGGAGCTGTTTAAGCAAAACGGTGTGAAGGAAGTACTTGCAATATGCCTTGCGTTTTGTGGAAAGCAACTGTGTTTGCTGAGTGAAAAAGTTCTGTTAGAAGACAAATAAGAAGCGCAAAGATAGTGGTCAATTTGGTATTGGTTTTAACTGAGTATGAGTACAAAAGAAGGCAATTATGAATGAAGAAATAGAATCGAATTTTACAGCTATCTACTGGGTTTTTCTATATCTTTATGTACCAACAAATTGTTAAATCACGTACATGATCTTGCTTGACACAAAAATATAAAGGGGTGTAGTATCGCTGCAACCGTAAAATAAAGTAAAACCAATGGTGGTATTAATAGTAGACGACGAATTCATCTGCCGCTCTTATCACTCCTCCATCATGAATCAACTGAATTTTGAAGTGTTGGAAGCATGCGATGGCGTCGAAGCCCTTGATGTGTTTGAGCGGCATCATGACAAAATCGGCTGTGTACTAACAGATTACAATATGCCACGTATGAATGGCCTAGATATGGTTATGACCTTGAAGCATAGGTATAGTACTACTATACCGTTCATTCTGTTAACTTCAGATATAGGTCGTATAGAGAACACTGAAATGCTGACAGTCTTTAGTCAGATAATGTGTAAGCCATTATCTATTGAAGAGTTTGTTAACCGTTGTTCAAGTCTCGTTGTAAAGTGACATTGATTTGAGTCTTTGAGGTGATGTGGTCCGTGCGTCAGAAGTGATGGAGAGGAGAAGGGATGAGGGGTTGAGGAGATAAAATGGATTGAAAATCCATAAGAAAAGTGTATTAGATAGGCAGAAAGCTTATGGATTTTACATATCAGATATGCCAATAGAAAACAAAGTTTCCAGTCAAAAACAAGGAAGATTATTTTG
>NZ_SCFA01000084.1 GCF_004210275.1 Rickettsiales endosymbiont of Peranema trichophorum | reverse complement strand
CGTGTCAGAGAGAGAGGGAGAGGGTTGTTGGGGTTCAGTGGTTCTACCGTACCGAACGGTATAGGTAGGAAAGTATATGTGTTACGATCTGTATCATTTGAGAATTTCTTCTAAATTCTATTAGTATAGACTTGTATTTGTGTTTTTACAGTTTTATGTGAAACAATCCGTGATAAATGTGAATTTCTTCTACTTTCCTACCGCGATGAGCCCTACTAAACCCTACTTAGGGTTGAAACTAATGTTGATTTTATATGTTGTATTAGTTGTTTTTCTATGAATGATATGGCTCTCAGTACACTAATACCGCTAACGACCTTTACTCTCTGATGTTTTTCTGAGTGTGATAATGGATAGGAATGTATATGTCCGTTTTTACAGTTTTATGTGAAACAATCAGTGAGATTACTTACCGAACAACCGTCCCAGTGACCTCAATACATATGGAACTCTCATAAATGAGAGTTTTAACTAAGTCTAGATGTGCTTCGTATATATAGGTATGCTCATCTTTCATTTGCATTATGTATCGAAGTCCTTACTGACTACGTATACCCTAACGTCTTATTACTGATTTTTGACTTGGTTAAAGGAAAATATACACATACAACTTTGCTTAGGTTGAGTTTTCAAAGACTTTTTCGACCCTTGTCATTTTGGATAAACAGTCTATTTCAACCAGTCCCCCCCACCCTCTCTATCTCGATTTACTACGGGTATCGTGTTGCTATCTTATACATATCCAGTTTACTCACGAGTCCAAATCACATAGTTAACCCATTTCTTCTCAACTATTTACCAACCCCTTGTCCAGGTACACCTCGGGTATTTTTGAAAAAGGGGATTTAGTTACGTACATGGATAAGGGGGTATTTCACTCGCTGCCTCTCTCTCTCTCCCTCCTTCCAGACCAAGACCCGGACCAAATAGAATTTTTGTTTCCCCTCCTGGCTAGGAGGCTCATTCGCATCCCCTCCTTGTGAGGCTCTACCTTGTGTGTCCCCTCCTAGACGGAGGCTCGATAGTTTCATCCCTGTTTACGGGACTCTGTATCATCCCGGGTTACGGGACTCATCTCTGTATACATTTACAGACTCTTTTTACTTCATACTTCTTACTACTTCCTTCATGCTGCACTCTTCTTCCTTCATACTCCTTTCTTCATTCTTCTTTCACCTTTCTACATACTTCATACTTCTGGGGACTCAGTATCATCCCGGGTTACGGGACTCAGTATCATCCCGAATTATGGGACTCAGTATCATCCCGAATTATGGGACTAAGTATCATCCCGAATTATGG
>NZ_SCFA01000049.1 GCF_004210275.1 Rickettsiales endosymbiont of Peranema trichophorum | reverse complement strand
GCAGGTGCAGGGACCTCAGCTGGAGCATCATCACAAGCTAAACCAGATGGAACAGGGGGAGGTGTTAAAATACCAACAACTATAGTAAGTACTACGGATGATACAGGTGGGGCTATAAAGCAATCTGGGGCTGCCACAATAAAGGTTTATACAGATCTTTCAGGAACACCAGATGATAGAGCTTCTAAAAGCAGTGGTGCCACCGCTGGTACAACAAAACCAACAATTCAACTATTCGCTAGAGACGTAGAGAATACTAAAGGGCTGTTTAAGCATTCGTTCAGCATAATCACATACAGCGATGGTAGGAAGGAGATAGTGACTGGCTTGCTAGAAGAACGTACATTGTTTGGTATGGTCATCAAAGATCTCGACATACACCATATTAAATATGTTGATGAAAATCGTGAAACCCTGGGTCTTGATTGGAAAGAGAAAGCAGACAGAAATAATATAAAGCATATCCTGATGCAAGAATTTTCATTTCAAAATGATTATGAATTGGGAAGCTATGTTGATAAAGGTATTAAAGGGTTACAAGCACTAGATAAGCAGGATTATGATATTTGTAGTACAGACAGATGTTGGGGAGGTAACAGCAATACAGTACAGAAGTATTTTTATGATGCTATGGGTCTTAAACTAAACATACCAGAGCAGTATAGATTGCCAAATGCGCTTGGTTTATCGCAGTTACCTGGAATTGATGGTACATTTTATAAGGGTGCTCTCGAAAAGGGTTATGAAGCGCTTAAGAATACTCCGGAAGCCATAGGCAAGACGATGGAAGAATATGGTAAGCAACTAGCAGAAACGGACCTATGACATGAGCACAATGAATGTAGTAAAGCTCATTATACGTTATATATACGTTATTTGCATTAAATTGCCGTTAAAGGTCTGCTTTTCCTTATTAGAGATTTTTATATACATCGTAACACTTCTATTAATTATCTGGTGTACAATGATTCTGATGCTTAACACGTGGCTTTTATTGTTTGATTATAGAGAGATTAAATTTGAATCTTATGCTACTTTTAAGGAGTTTGAGCGAGTGATGAAAGAAATGTTCCACGTGGGTGATGATGTAGAAGAGTCTATGAAGAAACTTACAAAGTCAGGTGCGGAGTGTAGTATTGTGTCTGGTGAGGAGTCGGAATATTCATTTAAGCACAAGGGTGTAGGGTATGTAGCAGTTTGCACATACGACACATACTCTTTGCAACATTTTGGTATACATTACTATGTAATATTTGAAGCACACCACAACAAGAGAATGCTGTATATCACTTCAGGTATTAGGATAGCTGCTCCATTTGTGACATGAGTGTAACGTG
>NZ_SCFA01000005.1 GCF_004210275.1 Rickettsiales endosymbiont of Peranema trichophorum | reverse complement strand
ATCAATATAATCTCTTGTGTTTATCCTTAGTAAAACCCATTGTACACTATTCCAAATACTTCCTCCAGCTGTTTTATACTAGAGATAGCTGTCTTAGTACTTAACAGTCAATCAAATAAGCATAATAACGTATACACATTATTATGGACACGACATAGGATTGGGAAAATAGTACGCTAAGGCCGAAGTATACGTCTAACAGGTCCGCTCTAAGCGGCTTACAGAAGGGATGCGTCAGTTTTCTGATGTGATTTGCCAGAGCTGCGATACCACAGACAAACAGATGAGAGGCATTGGAACCCTAAGATCCGCTTTCCATCACTCTAAGCACGAGTACCAGCAATCTAATCTACGTCTCACACTCAAGCAAGATAAAACCCTAACGGAAGCAGAACCCGCTCCAGCGCTTACTAGTGTCAAAACGAGCATGCCACACGGGCTCCTCTTACACTACTTTTTATACTTACGTTTGATACTACGTTATGCTGCCCCCAACCTCACACCTCTTCATATACCCGTCAAGTCTCATATCAAATATTTATCTAACTGATGGGTCATAGTTAGTGCTACTCTGGAGTCTCGGGGACACGCTAGACAACTGAAATATTCCTTCTATAGGCTACATAAAACATACCTGTCAGACTTATGTTTTCTCCTTAGCGTACTATTTTCTCCCAATCCTATGTCCTCCCGTTCTTCAGCCATCTAGCATCGGGATCCTTAGACAAATGTGCTTCTCCTAGCACAACTTCTTTGCCATCATCTTCCTCACGGTCTATAACAATCCCACTCGTCTCCTTATTCGGTCTCGCAGCAGACTCTATTATCGTCGCATCAACTATCGCGCTACTTGCCGGAGATACTGCTAATCCCTGACTTTGAAGTTGGTAGTTGAGCTCAGCAAACACTTTCTCCCACAAACCTAGCTTCATTAATCTATTGCGAAATCGACAGAATGTGGTCTCATCTGGTACATCTCCCTCAAAACCCGTAAACACCATGAAGTCTAGCCTTACCCTTAGCGCTTCCTCCAACTTTGGGTCGCTTAAACTATACCAGCTTTGTAGTATCAACGCCTTGAGCAACTGGAGCCCATCATAACCGTTAGGACCATAACGTAGAGTAAGGAGCTCCCATTGCTGAGAGCCCCTCCTCGAAGAACGCAACGTGCTAGTTTCCCAGCATTACGCTCGAGCACTGATAAGGCGGCTCTTGGCCACCCAGCAACGTTACCTCTTTAACCGGTCTCCTCCTGCCTTCCCTTTGCTTAAAGTACTCTCTAAACTTTGGGTCGTACGGATTTGCTTCAGCTCGAATCTTGACGTGTCTTCTTATCTTCGTTTCTGATGCTCTCTTAA
>NZ_SCFA01000032.1 GCF_004210275.1 Rickettsiales endosymbiont of Peranema trichophorum | reverse complement strand
ATAGGTCTGAAAGTCGGAGCGCTCAAAAAAAAAGACTTGGAGTCGGCGATTATAGATACGACAGTTCAGATTAAGAACGTGAAGCATCCGCATGATGCATTGTTAATGGAGAAAGCGAGGAAGGAGGTTGTTAATCTTTGCAAGAGGCTTGGAATAGAACTAAACGAGACATACGCCAAGTTTTTTAAGTACGGAATGATGAAGCTGTGAAAGTATAAGAAAGATAGCAAAGCGAAGGTAAGAGGTAAGATACTGAAAAGCATCAAAGTTCGTCTTGGTAGACTGCTTCGAATAGCGACAAGAGGTATAGAAGATAGAGGTCTGATACTAGAGGGTAGTGCGAGAACCATTCTGTCTAAAGCGGGTGATATTCATGCTCAGTCAGTGTTGAACAAAAGAGAGAAGGAGTTGTATAAACAAGACAAGAAGGTCATCTATAGCTTCCATGCACCTGAGGTGGGATGTATAGGTGCGACACGAAGCGGTCAAAAGGAGTTGTGGCCCGTAAGGGAACCACCATCCATGCTACTGGATGAACCTACCGTTCTGAATAAAGCAGCGAACGGGACAATGTAGCGAAATGTAAGCGATTACATGGGGCAGAAAGCGCGAGAAATCTACCCTCCTGCTAACTATAATGCAGGTAAGCGCTAGGTAAGTTAATATGCTGAAGATATCTGAATCTGTGAATGAAGGATCGTCATCCACGAAGATGGTAAATAGTTGATACCATCTAATTGGAAATAGGAAAGAGATTTCTATACTACTCTTTCGTAGCCAAAGCAATATTTCCCGGTCTACAGCAGGCAGCTAAGTTAACTATATACTTCTATAACTGAACGTGGGAACCCTGTACAGCTCCCTATGTCTATAGGGAAAATACTTTGTAAAGAGTATCGATAGCTGTGCGGGAATAGGATGCTGGAAGAAGCAAATGCCAGTCTGTAATGAATTGGATACATATCGTATGATATGGCACGAAAGTGAGCTGACGTCTAGCAGGTGCGGAATGGCAAGAGAGTTTGATGAACCCAATTTATAGAGAAAAGCAAATGGCAATAAACGGAAGTTTAATTGGTGCATCTCTAAGCCGCAGTGGCTCAGAATGGGAGTCTATTCCGTTCAAGAAGGCCACAAAGCTGGTATTTAGGCTACAAGCGCGTATTGCCAAGGCAATGAGAGAAGGGAAGCTTGGAAGGGTTAAAGCCCTTCAAAGGCTCCTAACTCACTCGTTTTACGCTAAATGTTTAGCTGTGAAACAAGTTACCAGCAATGACGCACTGCTGTCCGTGGAAAAAATTAAAGTTAAACTGTATTTATTTGTTAGTTGGCGTAAGTCTTTGATTTCAGGTATATTTCCTGTTGCAA
>NZ_SCFA01000092.1 GCF_004210275.1 Rickettsiales endosymbiont of Peranema trichophorum | reverse complement strand
TGGTAGTGGGACTGAGAGGAGAATACTACATACGGTCAAATCAAGAGTCAGGACTTGGAAGGTTTGACGTGGTGATGTTGCCAAAGCAGAGTGGAAGAGCTGCTATTTTGCTGGAGTTTAAGGCAACAGGTGATTCGAAGAAGCTGAAGGCAAAGGCGCAAGAAGGGTTGAAGCAGGTAAAAGATAAGCAATATCTGGAGCTTTTTAAGCAAAACGGAGTGAAAGAGGTATTAGCGATCGGCCTGGCGTTTTGCGGGAAGCAGATGTGTTTGGTGAGTGAGAAGTTGTTGTTAGAGCACAAATAAGAAGCGAGTTGAAATTATGAAATACAAACTGCCGGTAGGAGTCAGTGATTTTAGAGAAATAGTAAGAGAAGAGTATGTATTTACCGATAAGACTCTTTTAATCAAAGAAGTATTAGAGGACGGTGCGAAGGTGATTTTAATCACCAGGCCTAGAAGATTTGGTAAAACATTGAACTTGTCGATGCTGTACTACTTTTTAGATCATAGTCAGCCAAAAGATGAGAATTTGTTTGAGAAGCTAAATATAGGGCAGGACAGAGCTTTTTGTGAGGAGCACCAGCATAAGTATCCAGTGATATTTATATCGTTCAAGGATGTGAAGAAGTCGCGCTACAAGAGTGCGTACGAGAACATAGTATCGTTGATCAGTAGGTTATATGGGCAGCATAGATACTTGCTAGAATCTGGTTGTTTGAGTGACGATGAGAAGGGAGTGTTTAACCGTTTGTTATACAAGACTGGGCAAAGTTCAGAGGTCCAGGAATCACTGCAATGTCTATGTATCTACATACATAGATATTGTGGAAAGAACCCGATTATATTGATAGACGAATACGACACACCAATACAGCAGGCTTACCTAAAAAAATACTACGAGAAGATGATAGAGCTAATGCGGAGTATATTGGGCCAGGCATTAAAGGATAATAGTTATCTGACAAAGGCTGTGGTTACGGGAATAACACGTATCTCACAAGAGAGTTTGTTCTCTGGATTGAACAACATCTCGGTATATTCGATGCTTAGGGAGAGGTTTGGGCAATACTTTGGATTTACCGAAGATGAGGTTGTGAAGCTACTGGAAGAAACAAAGCGCTCTGTGTCGATTGGTGAGATAAAAGAGTGGTACAACGGTTATCAAATAGGGAAGCATGTATTGTACAACCCCTGGTCTATAATTAACTGCTTAGACAACGAAGGGATATTAAAGGAATACTGGGTGAATACGTCAAGCAACGAACTGATAGAAGAGCTGTTAAAGGATGCGAAGCCGGAAGTTAGGAAGGAGTTTGAGGAATTGTTGCAGGGCAAAGTAATAACACAAGTACTGTCTGAGAATTTAGTGTTTCCCGACATAAAGAAGAAGCCGGAAGCCTTATG
>NZ_SCFA01000085.1 GCF_004210275.1 Rickettsiales endosymbiont of Peranema trichophorum | reverse complement strand
CATCAAGAGAGTATAGGTATGTACTGGTCTAGCCAAGAATTTAAGGATTATGGAGCGATGGTGGCCACATTAAGTAGAGAAAAGCCAAAGACGTTAAGTTTAGACTACCTGAGTGAGGAGTATATGAGGCACATAAGGACGTACAATAGCAATAGGGGGATAGAGTCATTAGAAAACATTGGTGTGAGTATACCAGACGGGCTAAAACATTTTGATAAAAGCAAGAAAGTGGTGGATTTAGGGGAAGAAATCAAGAAAAACAGGAAATATTCGTACATAGACTACGATTATTCTGAGATTAAGTTTGGTAAGTACGTAGGAGAGGTGAAGGTAGATGGACAGTCAGTATCGATAATAGACCAAAGGAATATAGGGGGGTGTTTAATTAGAGGTGCGGATGTTGGTCATTTAAAGTTAGGAGATTCGGTTAGACTTGTTGAGCGGTTTGATGAGAGAGGATGTTGCAGCATAGAGATAAGTGGAGAAAGTGTAGCCCTCGATTCTTCGGATTACGAGACGCGTCAAGCAAATAGGGAGGATGGGATGATTGAAATGATATCAAGGAAGATGTGCTCGAATGAAAGGCATAAGGTAAGGGAGAACCTTACAACAGAAGAGGTATACAGTGCACTGTATGAGAAATTGGATACTTTTTTACCTGAATTTGGCTTTAGAAAGAGTGGGAATCATTACGTATCGACAACTGGGCAGAAGATAGATGGCAGTACTGGCAAAGCAGGGAAGGTATACGTGTACGAGGACAGGCCGTGGTTACTTATGGACTACACAAGGGGCAAGAAGAGCATATGGCAATATGTGAGTGAGACTTCTGGAGGTAGCAAGAGGGAGATATTTGAATATTTAGCATCTGCGTCTGGTCTGAGGGAAGCGCTATACGAAGGCAAAGTAATCTCTAGAAAAGCTGTGAAGGAAAGGGAGATTACAAAATCAAACACAAAATATGAAGCAAGTGTAGTAGACACCAAAAAAGTAGGAGATGTAAAGGCAGGAAAGGGGGAGGAACCAAAAGAGGAGCGTGTGCCGCAAGAAGTATGGGCGATGATATATCAATACTCATTAAACAAGCTAGGGAGTGGTAACAACAAGGTGATGAGGTATTTGAAGGAGGAGCGTGGGTACAGCGATGAGGTGATCAAGAGATGCGGCATAGGATATATACCGAACAAGAAGGGGTTGATGGCGTATTTAAAGGAGCGCTCTGTGGAGAACATAGAGTTGGTACAAAAGGTGTTGGGAGTGATAGGCTACAAACACCACATGGTTATACCGTTACATAACAAGGAAGGTGGTATAGTAGGTATAGTTGGAAGGAACATAGAGCACAGTAAGGAGTCGGAATACGGTAAATACATGTTTAGCAAAGGAGCCCTGAAGGGAGGGAGCATGATAGGGATAAGGGAGGTAGAGGTCAAGGAGCCATTAGT
>NZ_SCFA01000075.1 GCF_004210275.1 Rickettsiales endosymbiont of Peranema trichophorum | reverse complement strand
CATCAAGAGAGTATAGGTATGTACTGGTCTAGCCAAGAATTTAAGGATTATGGAGCGATGGTGGCCACATTAAGTAGGGAAAAGCCAAAGACGTTAAGTTTAGACTACCTGAGTGAGGATTATATGAGGCACATAAGGACGTACAATAGCAACAGGGGGATAGAGTCATTAGACAACATTGGTGTGAGTATACCAGACGGGCTAAAACATTTTGATAAAAGCAAGAAAGTGCTGGATTTAGGTGAGGAGCTTAAGAAAAGTAACAAATATTCGTATATAGACTACGATTATTCTGAGATTAAGTTTGGTAAGTACGTAGGAGAGGTGAAGGTAGATGGACAGTCGGTATCGATAATAGACCAAAGGAATATAGGAGGATGTTTAATTAGAGGTGCAGATGTTGGTCATTTAAAGTTGGGAGATTCGGTTAGACTTGTTGAGCGGTTTGATGAGAGGGGTGGTTGCAGCATAGAGATAAGTGGAGAAAGTGTAGCCCTCGATTCTTCGGATTACGAGACGCGTCAAGCAAATAGGGAGGATGCCATGATTGAAATGATATCAAGGAAGATGTGCTCGAATGAAAGGCATAAGGTAAGGGAGAACCTTACAACAGAAGAGGTATACAGTGCACTGTATGAGAAATTGGATACTTTTTTACCTGAATTTGGCTTTAGAAAGAGTGGGAACCATTACGTATCGACAACTGGGCAGAAGATAGATGGCAGTAGTGGTAAAGCGGGGAAGGTATACGTGTATGAGGACAGGCCGTGGTTACTTATGGACTACACAAGGGGCAAGAAGAGCATATGGCAATACGTGAGTGAGACTTCAGGAGGTAGTAAGAGGGAAATATTTGAATATTTAGCATCTGCGTCTGGTCTGAGGGAAGCGCTATACGAAGGCAAAGTAATCTCTAGAAAAGCTGTGAAGGAGAGGGAAATTACAAAATCAAACACAAAATATGAAGCAAGTGGAGCAAGTGTAGTAGACACCAAAAAAGTAGGAGATGTAAAGGCAGGAAAGCGGGAGGAACTAAAAGACTACAAGGTTTCCCAAGAAGTATGGGCGATGATATACCAATACTCATTAAACAAGCTAGGGAGTGGTAACAACAAGGTGATGAGGTATTTGAAGGAGGAGCGTGGGTACAGCGATGAGGTGATCAAGAGATGCGGCATAGGTTACATACCGAACAAGAAGGGGTTAATGGAATATTTAAAAAGGCACTCTGTACAAAATATAGAGGACATACAAAAGGTGTTGGGAGTGATAGGCTACAAACACCACATGGTGATACCATTACATAACAAGGAGGGGGGTATAGTAGGAATGGTTGGCAGGAACATAGAGCACAGTAAGGAGTCGGAATACGGAAAGTACATGTTTAGCAAAGGAGCCCTGAAGGGAGGGAGCATGATAGGGATAAGGGAGGTAGAGGTCAAGGAGCCATTAGT
>NZ_SCFA01000033.1 GCF_004210275.1 Rickettsiales endosymbiont of Peranema trichophorum | reverse complement strand
TGCAAATTATTATAACCTCTTTACTCTTCCAACACCTATCTTTCCAACTCTCCTACCTCTTCTTCAGCATCGACTAAGTAGCTCTAAAATATATGCTTGCTCCGTTGTCGGCTCGCTGTGCTTTATAACCTCAACCTCGTTTATCAACACCCTATTCCGCGTTATACTCTTCAACGTCTCCAGTACCCCCTCAAAGCTCCATCTCCTGTACTTCCCTCGACCATCAACCGAAAATAATGCTTTCAACCTCTCCTTCATATGCCATTGAACATGATAAGCTAGCATGCACAAAAATATATGACCCTTTATCCTCTGCTCAATATGATGATAAATCGGACGCATCTCTAAATGTACCGTCTTTAAACTTCTGAACGATTGCTCTACCAGACTCAAGTCCTTATATGACCCAACTACCTCCTCCTCATTCATCTCCGTTGCAGGAACGTCAGCAGTAGAGAGCTTCTCTAAATTGCTTTTGGTTAACATCCCACGATCACCAACAAAAATGACTTCTTTGATGCAGTATTTATCTTTGAGCTCTCTTACTTTGTCAATAACTGTAGACTCATCTTTGGTATTACCAGGAAATACTTCTACGGCAACAGGACATCCCGCTTTGTTGCAAATCAAGCCTATAACAATCTGCTTATGGCCAGATTTCTTGTCACGATTATATCCAAAAGCTGCAAGTTCGCTTTCGTTGTATGCTCCTTCCAAATATGAGCTGGTGATATCGTAAAGGACCAAATGACCATCTGCAAGGTACTGTTTGGCTAAGCTCTTTTGAATATGGTCCTGTCTTGCTAACAGCTCATCAAGAGGGATATAGCAGTGGCGCTCAACATCAGGGCGTCCCTCTATGCCCATTAGTTCGAACAAACATGTATTGTCGTATTGGTTGCAAAGGGAAAGTTTACTGCCAGCGTATAAGATTCTTCCAGCAATCATGGTTAGAGCAGCAGCAACCCAAGGTTCATTGCGTGAGTAGATGACCTTGTCCAAGTGTATGCTCTTGATGACCTGGAGAAGAGCCGCACTGGCGCCATATTCTTTACTTTGTATGATCCTGAGGGCTTCAGGAGCATGTCCTGGGAGGACTTGTCCACGAAAAGCGAGCTGGAGGAGTTTGAGTTCTTGCAAAGTTTTGCCGGTAATGCGTCCATACTGTTTATGTTTGATTTTGCCGTTTTCGCGGTATGATGAACGGAGAATACCAACAGGGTTTTTGCTGGTATTGGTTTGGATTTCTAGATGTATTTTTTCTTTACCGTATGCCATGGCTACTGGTATAGAGCATCATATCTTCTAAGTCAAGAAAATATTTTTCAAGCGCATGGCTACATTTTAGCCCCCAAATCTCAACCAAACACACACACCTCCTCACTTCCACATAAATCTCTCAAGGTAATATGCGTTTATAGTCTTTGATTCTATCGTACTTTATCATAGCCTCACGTATCCTCATCTATAAATAATACATAATCTATTATCTATACATATCCCCTAAGTTATCCAAGAGATCTAATGTCATGGTGGTGTGTGCTTGGAACTGTCATCACTAAAATTCAACATAAGTTTCCAAAAATCTGGCTTG
>NZ_SCFA01000071.1 GCF_004210275.1 Rickettsiales endosymbiont of Peranema trichophorum | reverse complement strand
TTGTTTGGAGACAACATAGGCTGTATTAGTTACCACACTACGAGGGAAGAGAAGACGAATGAAAGGCACTTATTTGCACTGTCGTATGTGTTTGTAGAGTTGATGAAATTTCAGAAGGAAGGAGATGAGTTGAATGGAATAGAGGATGAGTGGCTATTTTTTTTAAGTAGGTCGGAGGAAGTGAAGGAGCCGCCTATGTGTACGAAGGACGAGCACATATTAGAAGCATATAAGGAGCTAGAGAGGTTTAACTGGAGTGATGAATCATATGATGCATATGTGAGGGCGAGGTTATTGCTTGACGGACAGGAATACACCATAGACGAAGCGAGACAGGAGGGAATAGAAAAGGGAAAGGCTGAGGGGATTGCTATAGGTACAGAGAAAGGCAAGATGGAGATAGCAGTGAAGTTGCTGAAGAAAGGTATGAGCATATCAGAGGTCAGTGCTGTGACTGGTTTGCCTGAAAGTGTGATATCAGCTATTTTGCGATGAATAATCTTAACATCTATAGATGTTGATGGCTGGTCTCTCTTCAGTAAAATTGCGCAACTGTGTGTCTCCATTCGGTATGGTTCTCTCCTAAGAGCTGATAGTTTTGTGGCCAGGGAGGCATTGAAGCATAAAACATCTGGAGGAAGTATTCGGAATAGTATACAATGGGTTGTACTAAGCATGAGCACAAGAAAGTATACTGATGACAAGATACCTAGACGCAACAAACGATGTAGCATTTAAGAGAGTCTTTGGCGACAAGGAAAGACTAAAGGATTTTTTAAATGCTATACTACGTTTAGAACCTGGAGAAAAAATAGCAGAACTCGAATTTATGTCTGGAGAAGAAATACCGGACATAGGACAGGGGAAAAGAAGCTTGTTTGATTTGAAGTGCAAAGACGAGTCAGGAAAGATCTACATAGTAGAAATGGAGAACAGGCAAGAGATGCACTACATACAAAGGGCACAGTTTTACGGAGCACACACATACGTATCACAATTAAAGAAGGGAATGTTTCATAAGGACCTGTTGCCTGTGATAGTAGTGAGCATCATGAAGAACAAGAAGCTGTTTGGAGGTAACATAGGGTGCATCAGTTACCACACTACGAGGGAAGAGAAGACGAATGAAAGGCACTTATTTGCCCTGTCGTATGTCTTTATAGAACTGCCGAAGTTTAAGAAGGGAGAGGATGAGCTCAGTGGCATAGAAGACGAGTGGTTATTTTTTTTAAGTAGGTCAGAGGAAGTGAAGGAGCCGCCTATGTGTACGAAGGACGAGCACATATTAGAAGCATATAAGGAGCTAGAGAGGTTTAACTGGAGCGAGGAGTCGTACGATGCATATGTGAGGGCGAGGTTATTGCTTGATGGACAAGAATACACCATAGACGAAGCAAGACAGGAGGGAATAGAAAAGGGAAAGGCAGAGGGTATAGAAGAAGGCATTGCGATAGGTACAGAGAAAGGAATCGCCATAGGGACCGAGAAAGGCAAGGTCGAAGGTATCGCCATAGGCACCGAAAAAGGAAAGGCTGAGGGGATTGCTATAGGTACAGAGAAAGGCAAGATGGAGATAGCAGTGAAGTTGCTGAAGAAAGGTAT
>NZ_SCFA01000021.1 GCF_004210275.1 Rickettsiales endosymbiont of Peranema trichophorum | reverse complement strand
TCTCTCCGATTAATTCCACATGTCCTTGATGATGCTGGACCCTGTCCGTCCAACTCCTAGTCTTATCGACACGCATTGCTTCATCCATATCCTGCTTCCCACACCTCTTTGACTCATCAACCATCCGTTCTATTAGAGCTTGTTTAGAGATGTTAAGCGCACCGATAGTATATACTAAGTTAATTGTGGAGCCTGTAATATCTGATGTGTCTTGTAATGTACTCCTTTCGTAGTGCTTTAGATGAAAAGAATCGTCAAGCTCAGAATGGTCATTTGGAGGAGTGGAGGAGCTTGTGGGTCCTTTCGATTTATCCCAAAAATCAGTGGTTCCTTCAAATTCATCCCAAAAATTACCAGCACTGCTAATCTTGCCCTCTACAAATGGTTTGCTTTCTGTCCCATCCATTGTTGGAACGATGGAAGAGCTTGTGGCTCCTGCAAATTGATCCCAAAAATCAGTATTGCTCATCTCGTGCCCTACAACCGGCGTGGTTGTCCCATCTATTGTTGTGGGTACTGTAAGTCCCTCTAACCATGCATTAGTCTCTATGGTAGCCTGTGATTCTCGGATCCTCTTGCTAAGCTCTGTAATCTTCTGTTGACTTTCCTTTATCTTTGTCTCACACCATTTCTCATCTTTGTGACTAAGTTTCTCCTGACATAGCTTCCCAACAAGAGCTGTATTTAATCTCAACTGCTCTTCTACACCCTGAAACAGTTGATCTACTTGTTGTTTATGTGTTATAGCTTGTTGCATTCCGCTACTATCTGCAATTTGTTCGAGAGCCTGTGTCATCTGACACTGTGTCTGCCACATCTTCAATACCCCATGACACTCGCTTAACACTTTCTCCATAATCGTTCTTTTCTCATTGTCCATATGTACTACTGCTAGCTCCTTTTTTACATTTTCTACTTGATCAATTAATTTTTTAGTAGTCTTCTGCGATTCCTCCCAGTCTTTTTTTGTTCTTTCAGCATCAGGTGCTTTCAATATCTTGAGATTACCCTCCAAAACTTCTAAGCTTGCTGCTATTATGCCCTCCTCTGTGGATATCTGCTTCTTCTTTGGTCGCCGCCTATGCTTCCTCTTACTTTTACTGTCCCCATCATTTGCTAGGCTTAAGAGCACCGCAGCATCCATTGTCCTTTGTGGTCCTGGCTCTATCAGATTCAATCTAGCTTTCTCAATAATCTCAGCACTTTGCGCCCCATCCAACGCGCTACCCATTTCAAAAAGCTTCAGAAGCGTGTGCGTAGTGTATAAGGCTGAATCACTCTTATCAGTTTGTAGCTTCTGTGCAAGATCTACAAACTGCGGACCTCCTCCTATCCCTTCCTTAATGCCCTCAATCAACTTCCACGCACCCTCAGTGTTCTCACATATTTCCCCACTCGGATCATTGTATATAATTCGTGTTACACCATCCTCCCCTTTCCTAACAATTATACCAACGTAATTATTGTCCCCCAAATATACCGGTATAAGTAACGTGTGCTTATCTGTTCCGAGCCCTCCCAAAGCTACTCTTATCTCATCTCCTGGTATACCTTCCACGCTCTGACTAAAAGCAGACAGGTCTTGCATGACCACTTGACCTCCTTCCCCTATTCCATTCTCCAACAACTTCACAATGTTCTCTGTTGTATATAGACTACTTGCTCGGCTCGGCACCAGTCTATCATGGTCTTGACTACCTTCTACACTG
>NZ_SCFA01000110.1 GCF_004210275.1 Rickettsiales endosymbiont of Peranema trichophorum | reverse complement strand
ACACCACAACAAGAGAATGCTGTATATCACTTCAGGTATTAGGATAGCTGCTCCATTTGTGACATGAGTGTAACGTGTCCCTGCAGGCTTGGGTACGTAAGAATAAGTGTGTAAGTTGGTATGAAAGAATGGAGGTGTAAATTGGCCAGCGAATAGGCTAGTATATAGCCAGTTTGAGCTGGCCAATTAGTCCGTGCGTCAGAAGTGATGGAGAGGTTAATTTAAGGAAGGTTTAGTTGACTCTAAGAAGATACTGAGCGATAAAAGGAACATAATGCCGCTACCTTAAGGATCCAGGGTCACATACTACTATGGCAACGCATGGTAGCGGGCGTCATGTTCAAGTATATGCTGATAAAATGAGGAAAGAGCTTGATGATATACATATGGATTATAAAGATCATCGCATTACAAAAGAACAGATAGAAGGAAAGGTGTTTGAGTTAATCAACAAGGTGAAAGAGAAGTTGTACAAGGGTGAGATAAAATTACATGATTAGAGGTTATACGTGGCATATTTTTTGAAATCAGGATATAGAATACCGAATTACCTGGTACCGCATCCTAATTGGAAGAAGATAGGAGAAGTAGCGACGGAAAGTTTAGAGGAGTATTTGGTGACAAATAGGTTTGGTATGGGAGCAGACAGAATAAGTATTATAGATCCGATTTGGAGATCTTTACACGATGGTTATAAGGCCAATGTGAAATGTTTACATTTTGAGTATGAGGAGGATGATGGCAGGGGGAGACCAGCGGCCAAAGAAAGGTTGTTGAAATATGACGCACTAGAGACAGCAGGAGTAGATGTCCCATTAGTGAAGGAGAAGGTATTGGAAGTATTTAAGGAGTATTGTGGGGGCAAGATACAGGTAATAGACGTAGTACTCACCCTAGAGGATGGAGAAGAGATAAGAGATTATAAGGGGATCAATGTAATAAACAGGGTGGAAGCATTTACGTGGGAAGGAAGTAAGAAGAAAAGTAGTTATGAGGAATATGGTCATGGACCTAATGCTTTTTCAATGGATGTGATTGCGTTTAGAGAAGATGTGGTGGAGAAGGAGGTGATATGCAAGGATTGTGTAACGAATTCAAGTGATATATTGATATCGGAGTCACTAGGAACGGCTTTAAAGAAAGGTAGATTTAAAGGGTTGGGTCTTATACCTAAAGACTATGCAGGTTCCATATTAGTGTAGTGGTTGGCTCTTAGGTTTAAATTGTAGAGTAGCATGACATCAAGGCCCCCCACTAAGAGCTGTTAGTTTTGTTGTTACAGAATCATTGGAGTATAAAACAGCTGGAGGAAGTATTCGGAATAGTATACAATGGGTTGTACTAAGCATGAACACAAAAAAATATACTGATGACAAGATACCTAGACGCAACAAACGATGTAGCATTTAAGAGAGTCTTTGGCGACAAGGAAAGACTAAAGGATTTTTTAAATGCTATACTACGTTTAGAGCCGGGAGAAAAAATAGCAGAACTCGAGTTTATGTCTGGAGAAGAGATACCCGACATAGGACAGGGCAAAAGAAGCTTGTTTGATTTGAAGTGTAAGGACGAGTCTGGCAAGATCTACATAGTAGAGATGGAGAACAGACAAGAGATGCACTACATACAAAGGGCACAGTTTTATGGGTCACATACATACGTATCACAACTCAAGAAGGGTATGTTTCATAAGGACTTGTTGCCTGTGAT
>NZ_SCFA01000125.1 GCF_004210275.1 Rickettsiales endosymbiont of Peranema trichophorum | reverse complement strand
AGCTGAGTTCTTCGAGGAATTGGCAAAGTGTGGAATACTGTTCATTAATAGATCTTTGTTTCCTGACACGACGACAAAGCCCTGGATGGAAGACGGAAACGAGTTATTCTCCTGGTGGTCTGAGGTTGTTTGCGCGATTAGCTCGCTTGCCCAGGTATCGGTCTGGATTGGAAGCGCGAATATGATCGGGTTCAGGAATGCTTCGACCTAGGTAAACTGTGTCAGAGTCGAGCAGCCTGTGAGCAGCGGGAATGGGATAGGGAACGTCTCTGTATGGAGCTGACAGTATCACAGCCATTCTCACTCGTGGGAATAACGAAATGTACTACCCATTCCTGCTCAGCTGAGTTCATCGGTAACGAATCGAAGCTCCTCCCCATCATTACTGACTTGCGATGAATCTTTGTCGCGTTCATGGGAGTCGATGTGGGTATCTCAAGAAAACTTTACTCGAACACACTGCGGAGTATTTCGAGATGAAGGATAACTGAGTCGCCCAAGAGGCAGCCATTGAGAAGAGGAGCTGAAGACCATACGACAAAGAAATCGGAGATGAAATGAACATGACTGTAAGCTACCTCGTATCAGGGTCGAAGAAGGTCCAGTACATGAACAACGAATCAAGCACATCATTTCAAACACAATCGTGAAGTGTATAAATGTCATCGCCGCCTCCTGGATATCATTTTGAAGTGCAAGCAAATACATGGATGCCAGTCATTGAAGCTCGATCCAGACTACGTTCTCATTTCGGGAGCCTGCGTTCATGGACAAAGTCATTACGGATCGACACAGAGATAAGAGACAATCTTCCAAAAAAGGCAGCTCCATGAGAGAATCCGAGATCACAGGAATGGATGGAACTTGTACTACAACACGAAGAACTGGATTATCAAGGACAACGTCTTGTACAGATCTGTGCTTCCTCTGAGAGGTTCGTTTGCTCTCCTAGACGCACAGCTCCACCTGTTCGGGCTATTCGAGCCGAAAGGATACCTGGAGCTTAGTGATAGAACCATTATCATTGGGAGACTGGAGATGGAAGTAAGCCCAGCTGCAAGTCAAGAAACATGCTTGGATGACACAGCAAACGAAGAAGAAGAAGAGTTCGCATGATCTATTTAAACCGCTTGAAGAACATTCAGAAAAAGCGAGGTGAGATAGCACAGTTAAATCTCCACGAGTGTAGCAAAGTCTCAGAGATGCTCGATGCTCCCAGCAGATTGATTTTCCCGGGTCCATGAGCCACAGCAAACGTGATGCGTGTCATCTAAATTTCTACTCAAATAATATAATCTAATCTTGTTTATGTGAGGCTCGACTCAGGATGCAGGCTTAGGGGACATCGGGTTGCCCTGAGGGACGGAATTCCTAATGACTAATGGAGTATGTTTGGAAATACAGGGACGGGGACCCGACTATCGAGATGAAGAGTACTGAATTGATGGAAATGAAGGCTAATGCCATCAATCAAAAAGGTCTTAATGTTTAGAAAGTATAGTTCAAGGAAGTAAGTATATTATCTAATTCCACAATGTCGCAATAAAAATGGTTTTAGTTGTCCAGGAGCACTTCTTGACATATGATGATTTCCAGTTCAGTCAAACACATTTCATATAAACTGAATCCTGGAATGAGAAACCATGGGGTTGGACATCATAAAGTAAATCAATCAGTAATATCCAATTAGATTTTTAAATATTCTACAAAATT
>NZ_SCFA01000039.1 GCF_004210275.1 Rickettsiales endosymbiont of Peranema trichophorum | reverse complement strand
TCCTAAACACCCTCCAGTCCGTATCTCTTTATTTTTTTCCCTCAAAAACATACGGAACGTTTCCAACATTTGTAGTATGTCTCCTTTTATTCCACCTTGCTCCAGTACTTTTGATACAAGATATAGTCCCATCAGGCCATTATTGAACACACTACTTCTCAACAATACTTCTATTCCACTTACCAATCTTTGACTCGGGTATAGGCATACTAATTCACTCTCGTTTAGCTTCACATCTCTTCTAAACAACAGACAAGATAATCCCGTGATACTTTGTTCCAGGTCCCTTAGATTGAACTCACCAACCCTTCTATCAACTATTCTAGTCCATTCCGTGACGAAGCAATCATCTCTATAACCAAAATGCGCCAAACTCCATAGACCGTTGGACAGATTCTGAGCATTGAATCCTCTCAATTTCTCAGTTGACACTCTTACCCATTCTCTTATAAAGACATCGTCTCTGTAACCAAGACGCGCTAAACTCCAAATACTCTTAGACAAATGCTGAGCACTAAATTCTTCGAGTTTCCCAGTTGACACTTTCACCCACTCTTTTATAAACTCATTGTCCTTATAACCAACATGCGCTAAAGTCCAGATACTGCTCAACAATTCCTGCGCATTAAACTCTGACACCTTGCCAATCGATACTCTTACCCATTCTCTTATGAATGCAATATCCCTGTAACCAAGGCATGCTAAACTCCAGAGACTGTTCGACAGTTCCTGGGAATTAAACTCTTGGAGTTGCCAAGCAGACACTCTTATCCATTCTCTTATAAACTGATCATCTCTGTAACCAAGACGTGCTAAACTCCAGAGACTATTCGACAAGTCCTGACTATTAAACTCCGAGAGCTTTACAGCTGATATTCTTACCAGTGCTCTTATAAACTCATCGTCTCTATAACCAAAACGCGCTAAACTCCAGAGACTATTCGACAAGTCCTGACTATTAAACAGTATCAGTTTCCCAGTTGATACCCTCATCCACTCTCTTATGAACGCAGTATCCCTGTAACCGAGGCGCACCAAACTCCAGAGACTGTTCGACAAATCCTGAGTATTAAATTCTATCAACTTCCTAGTTGATACTCTCACCCACTCTCTTATAAATACATCATTTCTATACCCAAGGCGTGTTAAACTCCAGATACTCTTTGATAATTCCTGTGCATTAAACTCTCCTAACCTCGGACCAGCTGTATTCAGCCACTGCACAATATAATTCCTATTCTTACCTCTATAACCAAGAGACGCCAGCTTTGCTATTTCATGGCATAATCTCCCATTACTGTAGCTACTCAAATCTCTCAACACACCTTCTCCACATATCATCAATTATCACCTTGAAATGCTCCTTCTGCTTGACCTTGTTCCTGCATCAATTCATCATACTCTCCCCTGGAGCTATCAAACTCGTATACGTATTGTAATGGAGTTCGTGCTAATAAACTGTAGACTTCTCCATATCCAGACGCTGATCTCACTCCATTCTCATCGCTTGTATACTCTATGTACAGACTATGCACGTTGGACATCAGATGGTAAAGGCTGTACACCGTCATTCCTGATGTAAATATCAACCCTGCATGTGGCAAACCTCCTGCACCCATCACTATAGGTAATGCCATGTAACCTACTGTGATACCAAGGTGCTTAACACACTCTCCGTACTCCCCTTGGTACACTTGATATGTAGCTTCTAAACCCACTAGTGCTAATCCATACACACTCAATCCCTTGTACATTCCATATACATGCACCGTGCCCAATACCACTTGCTTCACATTCTCAACTGTTGGTCGATTGACCACTCTTAGTACATCCACTACTGTATCAGCTAT
>NZ_SCFA01000113.1 GCF_004210275.1 Rickettsiales endosymbiont of Peranema trichophorum | reverse complement strand
TGAAGCTCAGCCAATCCATAAATATCGATAGTATAAGCATTCCCAGTGTAAAGTGCGCTATGTAAAAAATATTGCCGTGGTTAAGAAACAGCATCGATGCAGATAACATAGGGAGCGACAATAGCATCACGCTGTACCAGTACAGCGGCATAAACCTAGCTCTCCACTCCTTAGGGCAGTACTCACACAAACACAGCAAAATCGCCAACACAGCGCCAGTAATAGACAACTCCATCAGAGGGTTGTACTGAGCGTAAGCAAGCTCAGATTCCACAAGCAGCGGATAAAGGCAAAACAACACAAGCACTATCCCCGATATCTCAAACTGAGGGTGAAAGCGTTTCGTTTGATTTCTAGTGAACAACAGTATCTTTGCGAATGATAAGTCACGTATTCCACGATACACTTGCACAAACACAGAAGGCTTCTTAGGCATAACGTAAGGCCGTTCTTGCCTCTCCTTCAAAAGCTTCTCCTCGAGCTTTGGCATTCTGACCCCATACCATAGCTGTAGATAGTGTGAAGTAAACAAGCCTATACAGGCTCCTATGATACCGGTCGCAATGCTAATAATAGAGAACTTACCATCCAAGTGGGCTCCAAGGCAGCTAAATAGTATGGCAGTAATAACTCCTGTAAGGAAACTAGGTACGTTGCTTCTGAAACCTAGAAAGCCTGTGACCATTGGTACTAGTATAATTGGATCCCAAAAATTATATATTAACCAGGACAATTCTAGTATTCCTTCGGCATTAGAAGCTATAGTAATCGCTAGTATCCCTACTACAGTAGTTGAAAGCCGTGCGATCCAAAGCTCTTGCCAATCCGTCAATTTTGGGAATATCATCTTAGCAATGTCGTGCGCACACAAAACGGATGTAGTGTTTAACCAAGAGTCTGCTGTTGACATCATTACTGCTATCATTCCCGCTATCATGAGACCCTTAATGCCTACGCACAGATATCTGTCTATAAACGTCACAAATACAAACTTAGACTCAAGATCTGGAGACTGAACCTGCATAATAAAACCAATCATACATATCACTATTAAAAGTGGTAAATGGAGAAATGTGATGATGTTAAGAGATTTTGCAAGTTGTTTTGGATTGTTGGACATCAGGAACCTTTGAATAAAAGAACCTCCATTTAATGGCAATAGGAAAAGTATAAAGCTCACAAACAGCCACAATTGCTTACCTTCCAAATTGAATGTTGTATGTGTTGCTGGGACTTTGTTGTACAGAGCGGTCAGGCCCCCTACATCCTGTAGTGCAAAAAAGCAGGCTGTTGGAATAGCAACATAGAACACCACAAATTGCACCACATCCGTCAAGGCAACCGCTCTAATTCCTCCAAAGGCAGAGTAAATTATCAGCACTCCCATACCCACTGCAATACCTGGCGACCGCCCTATACCCAGGAAATAGTCAAGTATGTCGCCTATAGCAAGAGCTTGCGTTGCTATGACTCCCAGAGACAACACTATAGATGCAATAGTTGTTACCCATCTACCAGTACTTCCATATAGGGTATACATGATATCGCTAATAGTAAGACATCCATAAAACTGTGCGACGTTTACGTATATCTTTGCCATAATCATCCAGACAAAGGCTCCAGCAGTTCTTGCAAGCGCAAAGAATATACCCATTGTATACACCTTCTCTACAGTACCCATAGTGGAACTTGCACTCAGATATGTCGCAAAGATTGTACAAACTAAAACCACTGTTGATACAGAACCACTCCCAAGGGCGTACTCTCTTATGTTCTTGATCTCGGTGGCTTTCCAAAATGCTACTACTAAACAGCCGACTAAGTACGCTACTATTATTCCTACATCCAGTGCCGCTAAGTTTCCTAGCATTCTATATACTCATGTGTATTAAGGTTCCAAATATAAGAGGCATCAGGAGTA
>NZ_SCFA01000104.1 GCF_004210275.1 Rickettsiales endosymbiont of Peranema trichophorum | reverse complement strand
TGAAGCTCAGCCAATCCATAAATATCGATAGTATAAGCATTCCCAGTGTAAAGTGCGCTATGTAAAAAATATTGCCGTGATTAAGAAACAGCATCGATGCAGATAACACAGGGAGCGACAATAGCATCACGCTATACCAGTACAGCGGCATGAATCTAGCTCTCCACTCCTTAGGGCAGTACTCACACAAACACAGCAAAATCGCCAACACAGCGCCAGTAATAGACAACTCCATCAGAGGGTTGTACTGAGCGTAAGCAAGCTCAGATTCCACAAGCAGCGGATAAAGGCAAAACAACACGAGCACTATCCCCGATATCTCAAACTGAGGGTGAAAGCGTTTCGTTTGATTTCTAGTGAACAACAGTATCTTTGCGAATGATAAGTCACGTATTCCACGATACACTTGCACAAACACAGAAGGCTTCTTAGGCATAACGTAAGGCCGTTCTTGTCTCTCCTTCAATAGTTTTTCCTCGAGCTTTGGCATTCTGACCCCATACCATAGCTGTAGGTAGTGGGCTCCAAACATTCCTACTGCGCTGCCTATAACACCGAATATTATACTAATTCTAACAAAACCACCATCCAAATACGCACCCCAAAGTGTAAAAATGAGAGCAACTACACAGGATATTACAAATGTCATTGTATTGGTTCTGAAACCAGCAAAACCCATAATAAGGGGAACAAGTGTCACAGGCTCCCAAAAATTGTATATAAACCAGTATAGCTCCAATATACCTTCGGCTTTTGCGGCTATTATTATAGCCATAACACCTATTACAGCACTCGAAAGACGGGCTATCCAGAGCTCTTGTAAATCTGTCAGTTTTGGGAAGATCATTTTAGCAATGTCATGAGCGCACAATACAGAAGTAGTGTTCAACCACGAGTCCGCTGTTGACATCATTACAGCTATCATGCCAGCTATCAGCAATCCCTTCACACCTGTATACAAGTACTTATCTATGAATGCCATGAACGCAAAGTGAGGGTCTATTTCTGGCATCTGCACTCTCATCACAAAACCTATGATGCAGACAGTCAACAACAACGGTATGTGCAAAAACCCTATGATATTCAAGGAACGGGACAACTGCTTGGTGTTGTTAGACATTAAAAATCTTTGAATAAATGAACCACCATTAAATGGGAACAAAAACACACAAAAACTCAATAAAAACCACAACTGCCCCTTCTCTAAATTGAGGTTAGATGTAATTTCTTTGTGGGGGAACTTCTCGTACAGCACAGATATTCCTCCCACATCTTGCAGGGCAAACAAACAAGCTGTAGGAATAGCTACATAAAATACCACGAACTGGACCACATCGGTCAAAGCAACAGCTCTAATGCCTCCGAAGGCAGAATATACTATCAGTACACTCATACCTATAAGGATACCCATGAGTTGACCTATACCTAAGAAGTAGTCAAACATATATCCTATAGCAATAGCTTGCGTAGCTATAATACCAACAGATAAAATCACAGAGGCAGCAGTTGTAATCCACCTTCCAAAGCTCCCATACAGCACGTACATGATGTCGCTTATTGACAAACAACCCTGAAACTGCTCAACATTCGCATATATCCTTGCCATCATATACCACACCAATACTCCCATAAAACATGGAAGGGCAAAAAACATACCGGTTGTGTATATCTTCTCTGCAGTCCCAACGGTTGAACTGGCACTAAGATATGTTGCGTAGATAGTACAAACCAAAACGACTGTTGATACGGAACCATTGCCAAGCGTGTATTCTCTTATGTTCTTGATCTCGGTGGCTTTCCAAAATGCTACTACTAAACAGCCGACTAAGTACGCTACTATTATTCCTACATCAAGTGCCGCTAAGTTTCCTAGCATTCTATATACTCATGTGTATTAAGGTTCCAAATATAAGAGGCATCAGGAGTA
>NZ_SCFA01000112.1 GCF_004210275.1 Rickettsiales endosymbiont of Peranema trichophorum | reverse complement strand
TTTTTGCAAAGTTACAAACCAAGCCACACGTCTGTAACATACCAATGACTTATGGGAAGTATATGCCTCACATTTCAACACCATCTCAATATTTAGCTAACCCCTTACAGTTAGCACTTCTATATCACTGCTTCAGTGTCTCAGGTACACATTCCAGATGCCAGAATCTACACAACCCTGACGTCTCCCAATGAAATCTTGAGCCAAGAATCAGTATGTACACCAAAATATTCATTACAGCCATATCCCCTATAGATGCTCTTGCTGATAGTCATCGGCACATACGCACTACAGTAGGTTACTATGGCTGCTATAGGGTCAAGCTCTCTCCACATCAGATGAGTCAGCCTCCTCCCGCTGGAGGGTTAGCTTTTAATTCATTTCGTAACAATAAATATCATTAAATATTAAAATAATCCAAATTTTAAGGTAAATTATGACATATATAAATGACAAGGAGCGTGTAGGTTACATAGATTTGACGGATGCAATGAACCTATCCAAAGAATGCCAGCACACAAAAAATAAAGTGGACATCGATGTCCACTACGATAGATATGCAGATAAATTGCGCGTATTCATTGGCGATCACATGTTATTGGAGTCACACAAAGACGACATTGTCAGATTGTTGAATAGGCATATGCCGCAAGATACTACAGGGCTCCTCAGGATAACCCTGGGTTTGATGTCTGATGCTCCACACGTCTCCTATCACTTTAGAAATCTTGGTGCCGTATCTAACGTCAAACAACACGTGTTCGCTGGACTCTTGAAAGTGATGTCTCGACTCCAGCCAAACTAAAACACAGCAAAATAATGAGCTGCTGTTCACCCGCTCTGTTGTTGTAGCGATGAGGCCAAGAAGCAAAGAGCCTGCTGATTACAGTAACAGAATAGGTAACGCAGCCTATTATTCACAAACACAAGTTGATAGGCGACATTGCGATGTTTGCTTAGGTGCCATCATCACGTTGTCGTCACAACACAAACACACACAATGTAACAACATGTTTGTGTTTCCTGCAATTAATTTTTATAACTATGGAGAAATTTTATGTTAACACATTCTGATAAACGATTCACAACGTTAATGTTCCATAAGGAAATGGCCGTTGCAATAGGTCAAAACGAAGCCATACTTTTGTCCCAGTTGCGGTATATGTTATCCAGATATGGTGAGATGAGAGATGGACATAAAGGGGTCTGGTTGCATTCCTCCTTCCAAGAACTGCACACTAGATACTTCAGTCATTGGTCGCTCAATCAACTTGTAGATGCTGCCAGGTCTTTGCAAGATGCAAATCTCATTGAAATAGTAGAGAATAGCAGAGATCCTTGGGAAAATGCACAATGGTACACAATTGACAATGCAGCATATTCATCGCTCATTACATCGATGAAAGTAGTAGAAGATGGATTCAGGCCCAATAAAGAAGATATTGATCCCGGAGTGTTCACCATAGCAGGAATGATGGTGGAAGCCTGGAACGATGAATTTAAAGGCAGTCCAAGTATAATTCCAGCCGATGAAGACCCAAGGTTGTCAATTCGACTGTGTAAAGCATACAAAAGTCGCTTTCATGAGAATATCGACGAGTGGAGAGAATATGCACGTAAGGTCAAAAGCAGCAAGTTCCTAATGGGTGAAAAAGACACACCATATAAATTTAAAGCTCCGTTTCATTGGTTGATCAAAGAGGAAATCATCGAGAAAGTGTTATCAGGCTATTATGGGCTGAATACTAGAGATCTTGATATGCAGAGGATACCAGAACAGATCAAAAAACACAAAAAGGAGATACCAGACAAAGTATTGTATAAACTGGCTCAACATATGAGGGGACAGGTAAACAATGCAGTAGAGATTGAAAACTTCAAGCAGTACATTCTAGGAGCTCAATATGATAATGATAACGATAAGTATCAGCTCAAAACATATGTGACAAACAAGACATGGATCAATCCTTACGCGGTACTCCACGAACAACAGTGGGAAGAACACTTCCAGTATCTGTATGAATCGTATCTGCTCAAGAAGCATATTGGTCTCAGCAGCCCAGAGATCAAT
>NZ_SCFA01000100.1 GCF_004210275.1 Rickettsiales endosymbiont of Peranema trichophorum | reverse complement strand
TTAAGAAAGGAGCCGATAGACAAGGTATCGGAGATAACAGGTTTAACGCGGAACGAAGTACGTGATTTATAGGTATTGTACCCATGAAACTACCAGTAGGAGTCAGCGATTTTAGAAAGATAGTAAAGGGCAACTATGTCTTTACGGATAAGACGTTGTTGATCAAAGAAGTAATGGACGATGGTGCTGATATTATACTGGTCACAAGGCCTAGAAGATTTGGAAAGACACTCAATCTGTCGATGCTGTACTACTTTTTAGAGAATAGTCAGCCAAAAGATGAAGATTTGTTTGAGAAGCTGAATATAGGGCAGGATAAAGCTTTTTGTCAGGAGCATCAGCATCAATATCCAGTGATATTCATATCGTTTAAGGATGTGAAGAAGTCGCGCTATAAAGATGCGTACGAACATATCCTTCTTCTGGTGAGGGAGGTATACAGGGGACATAGATACCTATTGGAGGGAGATTGTTTAGATGAAGACGAGAAGGGGGTATTTAATGCTTTGTTGTATAAAAAAGCGCAACAATCTGAGGTAGAAGCATCACTTCGGCAGCTCTGTATCTACATACAGAAGTATAGCGGCAGGAACCCAATTATATTGATAGACGAGTACGACACACCAATACAAGAAGCTTACCTGAGCAAATACTACGAGAAGATGATAGAGCTAATGCGGAGTATGCTTGGTCAGGCATTAAAGGATAACAGTTACTTAACAAAGGCTGTGGTTACTGGCATAACACGTATATCTCAGGAGAGTTTATTTTCTGGATTGAACAACATCTCAGTATATTCGATGCTTAGGGAGAGGTTTGGGCAATACTTTGGATTCACGGAAGAAGAGGTTGTGAAGCTACTGGAAGAAGCAAAGCAACCGGTACCGCTTAGTGAAATAAAAGAGTGGTACAACGGGTATCAAATAGGGAAGCATGTATTGTACAACCCCTGGTCTATAATTAACTGCTTGGACAACGAAGGGATACTACAGGAATACTGGTTAAATACGTCAAACAATGCGTTGATAGGGGATCTGTTAAGGAAGGCAAAACCTGTAGTGAAGAAGGAGTTTGAGGAGTTGTTGCAGGGTAAAGTAATAACACAAGCGCTGTCTGAGAATTTGGTGTTTCTGGATATAAGAAAGAAGCCGGAAGCGTTGTGGAGCTTGTTGTTGTATGCAGGGTATTTGAAGGTACTGGAGAAGGAAAGGCAAGGTAACAAGCTGATATGTCATTTATCGATACCAAACAAAGAAGTGAGCTTTGTATACGATGACATAGTAGATGATTGGTTTAGCGAGGCAATAAGCATAGAGTCATACGACAGCTTTGTGAGAAGCTTGATGGATGGAGATATGGAGAAGTTTGAGATGTATATCACAAGCTACATAATGCAAAGCGGGAGCTACTTTGACTTTAATAAGAACACACCTGAGCAAATATTTCATGTGTTTATATTGGGCCTGGTAGTGGGGTTAAGAGGAGCATACTACATACGCTCTAATCAAGAGTCGGGGCTTGGAAGATTTGACGTAGTAATGTTGCCAAAGCAGAGTGAAAGAGCTGGCATACTACTGGAGTTTAAAGCAACAGACGATCCGAAGAAGCTGAAGGCAAAGGCAAAAGAAGGCCTAAAGCAGGTAAAGGATAATCAATATCTGGAGCTATTTAGACAGAACGGAGTGAAGGAAGTATTGGCGATAGGGCTTGCGTTTTGTGGGAAGCAACTGTGTTTGGTGAATGAAAAGGTTCTGTTGGAGCACGAATAAGAGGTGATGTGAAGTTATGAAATACAAACTACCGGTAGGAGTCAGCGATTTTAGAGAAATAGTAAGAGACGGGTATGTATTTACCGACAAGACTCTGTTAATCAAAGAAGTATTAGAGGACGGTGCGAAGGTCATTTTAATCACCAGGCCTAGAAGATTTGGAAAGACACTCAATCTGTCGATGCTGTACTACTTTTTAGAGAATAGTCAGCCAAAAGATGAAGATTTGTTTGAGAAGCTGAATATAGGGCAGGATAAAGCTTTTTGTGAGGAGCATCAGAATCAATATCCAGTGATATTCATATCGTTTAAGGATGTGAAGAAGTCGCGCTACAAGGGTGCGTACGCAAATATCCTT
>NZ_SCFA01000102.1 GCF_004210275.1 Rickettsiales endosymbiont of Peranema trichophorum | reverse complement strand
CAATGTTCTCTGTTGTATATAGACTACTTGCTCGGCTCGGCACCAGTCTATCATGGTCTTGACTACCTTCTACACTGTTACCATACTCTACAGGTTGCATATTTTTGGGCACAACAGTTTCCTCCTCCCTCCCCGACGTCTGTACCATCTTCTGATTATTTTGCACCTGTAGTATAAAGTCACGTACTGTTGCTTCTCGCTCTTTCACATCTTGGCTTTGTATTTTTAGTTGCCCTAACTCTTGTAGAATACTGTCTGCTTCTCTTAATATCTTCTCTGCACTCCATCCTTTGCCTTTCTTTCCGTCTTTTGTTTGTTGTTTCAACAACTCGTCAATCCGTATTTCTATATTCTTAATAGGATCTGGCTCACCCATGATCTCTTGGTGGGAACTTGTGGTGTCGTCATTCAAATTCCTCACTCCTGGATCTTGTGTCATGTCTTGAAGAGATCGTGTAGACTCTATAGATTTCTTCAACATGTCCATATCTACCTCAGGACCATCATTCCTCACTCCTGGAGTTGGGGTGGAACTAGAAGGACCTCTCACTTTGGTCAGCGATTCCATAATGCTGATCTTCTCTTCTATCTTTTGATATACAAGCACATCTTTTTGAGTGCCAGCGACTTTCTTCAATCGTACCTTAATACCATCTAGCTTCTCTTGTGGTATATCCGAGCTGGCTCGCTCTATCTCCATAACTTCACATAATAATCTTCCAAGAGTAATATACGTCTTGCATTGCTTCAACCCAATGTGCAACATCTTCAGATCACGGGCTGTGATCTTTTGTACTTTTGCTACTTCTCCTACCTTTTTTACTTGCCTTAATTGTGCTTTGATCGATTCAAGCTTACTTTGCCAAGAGCCAACCACTAACCAACTTATACCTTCTACGCGTCGGACAGCTTGTTGGAGAGTTTCTAAGGCTTCGTATAGCGACCTCGCAGATACTTGTGTACGTTGAGATTGTATAGGTAGCAATGATCCTACTCTTGCTACCTCTACTCCGAGAGCCTGCAGTCGATTATATAACGGAGAATTCTCTTGAACTCCTATCAGCTTGTATTCAGCCCTACTGTGTATAGTACTTATGAATTTCTCCAATAACTCATTGTCCGATGCTACGTTCGCTGAAGGGGCGTAAAAACCCTTTGGGAAGTGCTCAAAGGAAATAGCACTAACGTTCACAATGATACCTTGCCTTTCTAAAACCTCTCTTTCAGCCGTACAGCATGCACAACAAAAAGACGGGTGCCTAGGGTTAGCATTCGCTATACCAACATTAAATGTAGTGGCCACAGGATGCTCCTTCCTCATATAAGGTATTGCCTTCAAGTCGACGTGTATCCCATGTTTTGGAATATACCCCTCCTCTACTTCAGATAATAGCTTTACTTTTTTGTCCAACAAGTCTCTATGGTCACGAAGCGCATCTAAATCCCATTGACTAAACATTTGATCAACTATCAGAGCACCTACGTCTGCATGCTCATTGATATCGGGTATACCAACTCCTTCTAAACTTTCCACCCATACCCTTAATTTATTTAATTTGTCATCGTTTAGTCCTAGTCCACTGTACTTTGAATCCAATCCACGAAATTCTTCTTGTTCTCCAATTTCCAACTCCACAGCCTTTGGTTCACTTAATTTGTCCTCATTCAGCTCTGGTCTTTTCTTACCTAATAATCTCAAATACTTCTTAATCTCCTCGTACACAATACCAGCAGTAGCAATACACCTACAATTCTTGTTACTGACCATTTCCTTAAATAATTCGTATTTCTTGTCATCTTTAGGCTCAGCAACAAAGTTCTTCAGCGCATTGAAGACATTAGGAACACCATCTTCTCCTCTCCTAATTCTTGTATCTGGGTTTTCTAGTGCCCCATCTGGATCCCCCAGTACTACACACAATGGACTACCTGTATGACCATCAACCTCTGTTACTGATGTGTAGGGCTTTGTAGACAACGCACTAGCAATGGCATTGAGTGCCCTCAGTCTTGACTGGACACGGTGACCATTCGAAGGAGCAAGATTACGTAGGTCACCAGCTCCAAAAGATATTGGCGCTTCTTCACCCCTTTCCTTCGCTGCAATAGCTTTACTCAAATGAAAAATACTTTCCGTATTTTCATACACGTTACGCCTAGCTATCTCGTTATATTCTGCTACCATCTCCCCCTTCTGTAGTATGTCTCCAGTATGCGATTCTTTAGAATGCTTAGTATGCTGTT
>NZ_SCFA01000007.1 GCF_004210275.1 Rickettsiales endosymbiont of Peranema trichophorum | reverse complement strand
AAAAGTGGACAATGCCTATTAGGGAATGGCAACTTGCCTTAAACCAATTTTGTATCTTCTTTCCAGATAGAATTAAGATATAAAATGACCCACACTTACACACTTAAAATGACGTCCTCTACGCTAATAGGAATTTCCGCACCTATGTTGCTGATAAGCCTGTTGCTTTCCACATCATAGACTGTGTCAGCTTCTGGAATCATCGAAGTTCTCGAGGCTCCCTTGTAGTTCACTTTCGTTTCGGCCTATACTCGCCTTGTTTACGCTTCACCTAAGCATTACTGCTTTCGGCGCAAAACTCAGTTCCGGTCGGTTAGTTAAACCTTCCCCGAAAAGGAATTCCACCTTCTTGTTAAACCAGTCTTTTCCTGGCGCACCTATAACATTTGTTGTGTAAATAGCCTTCTTAATAAACTCATAGTATCATCGGTATGAGTTGACCAATCATTTAGTAAAAGTTATGAAAGAAAAAAATTTGAAATGCGATGAGTTCGTTACCAAGTATATCAAGAAACACTTAGAGTACTCTCTAACAAAGGAAGAAGTGATGAGCTTGGGATTAAATGCACGCTATTGATGACCATGATCTTAGGACTATCAATAACATTCTGAGCACAGCTCCGATCACAGTACTTACTTTAGTTCATAGTGATGGGTTTAGCCCTCTGTCTCATACGTTATTTTTTTATGACGATAAAGAAGATATATTGCAATTATTTCAGAAATATCTTTCATCACAAACTCAAAACAGTGATCTAGTAGAATTAACAGGCAAAGATTTCTTCAATATGTGCTCTATTGTAACACTACCAATGTTTGACTTGATGTCAGTATACGATTCCTTAGACTATCTCAACGAAACATTCCTTCATTATCTATATACTCCAGCAAGTCTGCAACAACTGGCTCTACACTTTGACACAGGAACATATACTAGCGATTCCTTGCCATATGGAGATTCAAGTACGAGCAGTACAAGTACACAGCAGGAGTTAGAATCTGACGTACATTCAACAGCTACCCTACTGGTCAGTCCTATGATACCCGAAGTTCCTACTTGTAGATAACAATAGTTAGTTCATCCACTGGTCTCCACTTATGTAGATGAACCCAATAAGGTAGGGTGTATAGGCAAAAGGTTTGGTTCTGGCAAGCTAAGGTGTGCTTCCTGCTCTTCCGGACCAGAGGTAGCTTCTTCACTGTATGGTATAGTTTGTGAGTAATAGTACACCTGGAGATGCTCTAACGTTTCTGGAGTGTACAAATATTGCAAAAACGTCTCTTTTAAGTATTCTAAATTATCTTCTAGTGTTATTAGATCGAGCATAGGCACTTCAACAACCATAGACATATTGGATAGCTCCTTTTCAGTGAGTTCCACCTTCTCTTCGTCAGAATGTGCTAATAAATAACGTTCAATCATACCAAGTATATCATGGTTTTCCCTATATAGATCTAGGATAAGGGAAATAGGGCTATACCCATTGCAATGCATGATTGTTAGTACTTTGAGTGGAGCAGTATTTAAAATGTGACCCACTGCCTCCACATCTTGGTGTTGTATGGCCTTCATCAAAGCAAGGCTCATCACCTCTTCATCTGTTAAAGAGTGATCAACGCGCTCTCTATACGCTTCTATGAACTGCTTACCCTCACCGGCTTGGAGTGCCGCGTAATATTGCTTGAAGTCAGCATAACTCATTTCCAAATTTTTTTCTTTCATTACCACAATTTTTATAAGTATCCCCCATAGAACGCCATACCATAAAATGTATCTAACCGCAAGAGGTATGAATTAGAATAGGCGGTGTCATGCATAGATAGAGCTAGATCTGTAAACCTCCACATAGCTACAGACATTAAGTATCATTGGACATTTGGAGTAACGTTTGGTTCTTCTGGTTAATCGCGCCAGCATATCTCTCAAGCTTCAGTTCTTAGCTCCCACAAAACAAGTCTCCACCCTGTCTACTATGTGCTTGCTATTCAGTGCCTTTTTAGGACCTTCAGAACACCATCGTCTCCTCTCTTAACTCTTGTATCTGGATTCTCTAGCTTCCCATCTGGATCACCAAGCAACACACATAATGGACTACCTGCATGATCATGCACCTCCGTTACTGACGTATAGGGTTCTGAAGACAACGCACTAGCAATCGCGTTGAGCGCCAGCACTCTCCCCCTAATGCTAATTTCTAAATCAAGAGCCTCATGACAACTGCCCGTACCAAAACACAAAGGACCTTGCTCATCCCGCTCCCTTGCAGTAGCGCTTCTGCTTCCGTGAAATATACTATCTCTGTTATCGTATACATT
>NZ_SCFA01000090.1 GCF_004210275.1 Rickettsiales endosymbiont of Peranema trichophorum | reverse complement strand
TATTTGGTTTGTTGTCTCCAGATAAAGTATCACTTTTGAGTGAGCCTATAATGTTCTCAAAATTGTTAAAGGTGTCTCCTCCTCTTCTTGGCTTTGTACTGCCATTGTCAAAAAGATCTATGTTTACAACCTTGTCATGGCTTTCATAGCTAAGTGTATCTATGCCATCGCCTCCGTCAAGGTCATCGCCACCACCTAAGCCTTGTATAATGTTATCATTATGATCGCCAGTTAACTTGTCAGAATGCTGGGAGCCTGTAAGGTTCTCAAAGTTCAACAGGAGATCACCTCTAGCATCACCTCCTTGTCCTATGACACCTTTGACTAGGCTTACGGTGACACCAGCAGGAGAATTACGATAAGTAACGGTGTCGTTACCATCGCCGCCGTCGAGGTCATCAGCACCAGCTCTGCCATCGATAATATCATCACCTGCCTGTCCGTGCATTACATTGGCATCTCTATTGCCAGTAAGTTGATCAGAATGTGGTGAGCCTATGAGATTTTCTATGCTTACAAGTGTATCTCCTTCTGCATCTCCACCTTTTGCTGTAAATGCTGTGAGATCGATTTGAACCCCTGCAGGTGAACTAGCATATGAAGCAGTATCGTACCCTTCTCCTCCGTCTATTCTGTCTGGGCCACCTTTGCCTTCTATCACGTCGTCTCCTGCAAGCCCATGCATTACATCATCTAATACAGCGTATACACCTTCTCCCTGAATATATGTAACAATGAATGCACCATGGCATTTCAATTTTGTTACTTTAGGAGAACTATGGGTTGGAGTAGGTAACGTGCTTACCTTAAACCCTACACCAAGCTTGTTTGCATCACTGTCATATACTTGACAATGAACTCCTGGCCCTCCTCCTTCTTGTCCATCGCTATACCAGACAACTACAAACTTGCCATTAGTCAAGCTTGTGATAGATGGCGATGTTTGATTACCAGCGGTATAGCCATTGATTCCAAACTCACCGCCTAGCTTACTACCATCCGCTCCGTATCTTTGTCCGTATATACCCAAACCACTACCATCTTGTTCATTACTATGCCAGACAACTATGAAGTGACCATTACTCAGGGTTGTGATTGAGGGTGAGTCCTGGTTACCTGCAGTATATGTATTGACTCTAAACTCACTACCTAGCTTACTACCACCTGCCCCATATATTTGCCCGTACACTCCATCCCCACTACCGTCTTGTCCATTACTGCACCAGACAACAACAAAGTCGCCGTTATTCAAGCCAGTGACGGAGGGCCAGAACTGTTCATTTTCAGTATATGTATTGACTTGAAATTGGCCACCCAGCTTGCTACCATCTGCTCTGTATCTTTGTCCGTGTATGTCATAATAGCCTCCGTATTGTGGATGACTGGACCAAACAACAACAAAATTGCCGTCACTCAAGCCAGTGATGGATGGACACCAGTGGCTATTTGTTGTATCACTACTGACAGGAAATGCGCTACCCAACTTTGTACCATCTGACCCATATATTTGTGCATGTATGCGCCATCCGACAACCCCCTCTCTATAGTTAGCCCAAACTACAACAAAGTTACCATTATCCAAGGCCATCACAGATTGACTTAAGGAACTATGAGTGACATCAGAACGTACCAGAAACTCTCCACCCATCTTATTACCATCCGCTCCGTATCTTTGGCCGTATATAGCAAGACCCCTACCATCTTGTGCACCACTGCACCAAACGACAACAAAATCACCACTTGCCAACATTGCTGTTTTTGCATCATTTACAGCACGTCCACTAGATTGAGTAATCACAAGTTCTGCCATAAATTATACCCTCTTTTCATCAATTATTAATATCAATGTACTGTTCTTTTGCTCTTATGTTGGGTGTAAAGTGCCTTGAAGTCGATTGGTTCTAGGAGCACTGGAGGATAGCCGCTTGCAACCGTAGTGTCGCATACCTTTTGTCTCAAAAATGGAAATAGCAAAGTGGCACAGTCTACTAGTAGTAGCTCCTCCCTTCCTTCTTCGCTCCATTCACCCTCAAGCTGAAATAAACCACAGTACTCTACTTCCAATGTGAATATGTTCCCCTTTTGTTCTGCGCCCTCCATCAGTACAGAAACGATCTTTGCTGCTACGCATAGCTCGTACACTCCTTCTCCAAGATCCTTCTCCCTCGGAATATATTGGTAATTAAGTTGTTGTTTTGCACCTTTAATTCGCGATACTTCAAAACTGCTTTTAAACACTTCAAGAGCTATTCTTCTGCTGTATTCTAAAAGCACTTTAACTTGTTTTACTCTCTCTTGTTCCATGTCAATTTGCTGTTTGATTGTTTTCCGTTGTTGTTGCGATGTCGTGAAAAATTGGCCCAGTACTAACACAACATTTTTTGAGTTGCAAACGTAATATTCCCTTATAAAATTTATAGTGTTTGCTGCAGGACTAGTTCTTTTTCTTGCTTGTTTATGCTTTTTACTTTGCTTTGTTCTAATAAACCACTAATGTTGATTGTTTTGCTGC
>NZ_SCFA01000011.1 GCF_004210275.1 Rickettsiales endosymbiont of Peranema trichophorum | reverse complement strand
AATGCGTGTCGATAAGACTAGGAGTTGGACGGACAGGGTCCAGCATCATCAAGGACATGTGGAATTAATCGGAGAGAACCATGAGGAGCACAGTAAAAACATACAAGACTTAATGTCAAAAATAGATAGTGAGGAACTTGGGCGAGATAGTGTGATATGTTTAGAGCGTAAACAATTTGGGGATAATTTAGGGATGAAGGACGTGGTGCTTTTATCAAAAATTATTGAACATAATAATAACAAAGAGAACCAAAATGATCAAATTGTGCTACCTGAAGGGATGAAGGAGAGTCCTATATACCAAGACGCATTATTATACTCAAAAGCAAAGGAGCATGGTATCAAGGTGGTAGGAGTTGAGGGTAAGGATTTAGAGCATGATCATCCAGGAAGCGGATATGGTAGCCCTAAAGTTAGTAGGCTTGGCTTAAAGCTTCCAGTCATGGAGCAGAGTAGTGTAGTAAAATCTGGGGATGTTATACCTGAACAAACTACCACAAGCACATCGGATGCAAATGATGAAGAGTTATTACTTAAACAAAACCTGAAGAAGCTCAACAATCGGTCAGGTGATGATACAAGTTTAGCAACACATGGGAATAGTGCAAAGTACTGGTATAGTATGACCGATGGATCAGCATTATTATTGTCGATAAGGCGTGAATTGTTGAGATATGGTGACAGTATTATAAAAGGAGCAGAAGAGTACAGCCCACATAGAGAAAATCAAGAAGGTGTATTTGTGTCAGATCCGCATTACGTGGATAATATAGAGATTTACTTAAAGGATGACATCAAGATCATAACAGGTACACATGAAGTGAATGGGCAGAATGGAGGAGCTGACAGGAATCAGAGATGGGCTAATAAGCCCAAGGTTTTGATAATACCGTTGCTAAATGGACCCCATTGGCAGTGCATTAAGGTTAATGTGAACTATGAGCTAAAGAGTATGGATGTACTGTTTGACGATCCATACGGACATGAATGTCCAGACGAATTATCGCAAAAATTAATAAAAATACTGAGGGAATGTAGTAAAGAGCTTTTAGGTTGTGATGCAGGTGATGTAAATATTCTATTACGCAGCAAATTGTTTAATCAGCAAGGTCAATATAATGGATGTGACTGTGGTCCGATAATTTTTAGTAACATCAAAGATTATATAACGAATAAGAATGGTTATACTGTAACGGCGGGAGACAGTGAGGGTCACAAACAACAGATGGAAGAAATAAGGAAGAGAGACGTGGAAGCCTATAGGAAGGTTACTGATATTCCAGGGAAAGCAAGCTTAGGAAAAGCAGTGGCAGGTATAGGCGATGAGGGTTTAGAAGATGAAAACGCACAAATGTGGAATAAAAAATTGCTGTCATTGGGAATACCTAATGATGTTGTACGGATGATGTTGAGTATATTGGAAGAGCAACACAAAGAGAATAGTACGTTTGGTATATCATATACTAATGAGGAGATCATCAAAACGTACACATTGGTGTTGGGGATAGATGATGAACATCAGGTTATGGAGCAGGGGGGTGCAGGAGAGGTTCTGAGCACATCAAAGATAGAGGTGGGCCCAGTATCCACGCCAACAGTGACTGAGACAGTACAGGGTATAAGACACAGTTCCCAAGATAAAAGAGTTGGGAATGTGATACCGTACGAATCTCCAGCAGAGTCGAACGTGGAAAGATCGCCCGAGTCAGAGTTGCAGCAGACTAAGGATCCAGTAACAGAGTGTTTGGAAGTTTTGGGAAGTTCTGTTAGATTAGTCCCAGGTCATGAGGTACAAGAGAAAGAATTGGAGGAAGGGCTTCAGAAGATCAGAGATGCACAAGAACGTCTAGTAATGGATGACACAAGAACAACAATTGTTAAAGAAGCGTTAGGGAGGTATCGCCTTGTATTGGAGAGATTGCGAGAATCACAACGTATGTCTGGGTCTGTGGAGACGGTACCGATGAATATGCAACAAGCCATGAAGGATCAAGACGCACTGTTTAAGAACCTGGAAACACAATTGAGACTCAATAATGCTATTGTTGCGAAGCTTGTGAACAAATGTAATGACGCAGAGATACAATGGTGTCTGACCAACAAGGAGAAAAACGAGCAGGAGATTGTAGGGATTATAGAGCGTATTAAAGAGTTGCAAGCCACACCCAGCACTGCTATAGCGGAACATAATGCGTCTAGTGAGGTACCAATGCCTCATCATCAATTTGATACGTGGTTTAATGGACTTACAGTAAACTCTACAACAAAGGGTAATACAGAGGAGAAGAACTTAGATGACTTTTTCAACCATATGAAACGCTACGAGAAAAGGACACTACAATCGGCACAACGCTCTGAATACTCCAGCACTAAGGTAGCAGAGAGTATAAGCCTGAGCAATGAGTTTAAACAAGCTCTCATAGAAAACATGATCGATGACTCAAAAAGCTGTGCGGCCAAGGATATGGAGGAAGCAATGCATGGGAGCAAGGCCAAGAGTTGGACTGACAAGGTTCAGCATCATGGAGGGCATGTGGAGTTAATCGGAGAGAGCCATGAGGAGCACGGTAAAAACATACAGGATTTGATATCAAGAATAGAGAGTGGAAAGCTTGA
>NZ_SCFA01000043.1 GCF_004210275.1 Rickettsiales endosymbiont of Peranema trichophorum | reverse complement strand
ATTGCGTCGATAAACTGTTCGTATAATAAGCATCATGCCACCTTAAAATTAACAACCTCGCTAAACGAGTAATCTTTTTCGTTGTTTGTCCCTCCTAAATTGCTAAAATCATACGTCCCATGCAAATTTACGTGCCTCCAGCTTAATATCGATCCATTCGTAATATTTGACAACAACTCTTCCCTCCCATCTCTATCTGAACGCATAATTATCTTAGTGAGCTCTATATAGTTCCACAGTATGATGATATTCTGAATAAGCGTTTTGCACATCCCTGACACCTCCTGTTCCTCTCTATACCCTTCTTTTATCTCCTCGCCCATAAATGATACAGCTGCAGCAAATCTGTTAGCTAGCTCTCCTTTGTTTAGCTGCTTCTCAATCCTCTGACGCCACTCAACATCATCAACGTACTTCAACACAAACATAGACTTAATAATCCTACCAAACTCTTTTAAAGCTTCCTGTAAAGGGTGTTGGTTCGGATACGAACTTAATCTCTTCAATATCACAGATGCCTTGTGTTTTCTCACCATAATGGTTGCAATCAGTCGTAATATGTTATCCCAGTTCCTTCTTATCTTCTCTTCCTTCACGTAATATACAGCCTTAATAGGGTCACTGTCACCACTATTCTTCTTAAAACTTACTAAATTGACCACACCTATATCCCTTATACGTGGCGCAAATGTTACCCCAATTAAGTGTGATACCGCAAACACCATCTCCGTATATCCGTGCGTGTCCGTCGAGTGCATGTCACTCTTAATTATCTCATTATGCAATAAACCATCAATAACATACGCCGCATCTCTTTCTGAGCTGCTAAATACTTCATTATAAAACAATAACCCACGTTCATCAATAAATCGGTAAACACTTACACCTCTGCTGTTACCATGATACTTATATGAGTAATTAGCATTTAATGATTCTACTGACACACACTGCTTCTGACCATCGCTTGACGTATGCAATAGCTCCTTTTCTCGTTTAAATCTGCTCGGTAACCATAATCTTGTCATTATTTCTATTAAACTTTGGTTCACCATATGCAAGTTCTCTATCGAAAAATACCAATTAACCGTATTCAATAACGTGTTATAGTTCATACCTATTGCACTGCTCGCAAGCTTATGTAATCCTATGTTGCTCCCCAGAGCGAATATCCCTCCTAAAAACATCTCATCATTAGGTTTGGCTTTCCCTCCTTTGATCTTATGGTGCCTAAAATTGTCAGTAAACCTACACATATCATTCACTTCTGACATCATTTGCAAAATCGGTACATACTTCTCCTTACCTATAATTACAGATATAGCTTCGTAATCCGGCTTCTCTACTGCTGGCGTATGCACAAAGTATGTACCGTCCTTTCTTACTGTGACATAACCATTCTTTTTGTTGTGAATCCTTCGATTAACTTCTATATATTGCATCTCTAAAGAGCTCCGAAGTCTCCCCAACACATCACATACATCCATAGGTAAACCAAGATGCGACACAATACCATCTTTGTTACTTCTCCACTCACTTTCATCAATTAGATATTCATCTATTGACAGGTACCGATAAGAATGCTCGAGGCTAATGTAGCCCGCTTTGATTGCGCTCGATACCTTACAAAAAAGAATAGCTTTATATAGCGAAACATTAAATTCACCTCTTCTATACACCGCCTTGTACTCATGCTCTTCTAAAAATTCATTAGTAGCTGTGGACGTAATGTGCTTCTCTGACTGGTAGTATCTCAAAGCTCTGTAGAGTGCATTATCATCCTTACAAACTTCAAATCGCAAGTGTTTGATGATATCTGCTACACGATTCTGCAGTTTTCTGGACAAAGTACATAAAATATCCAATCTATCACTTTGTACCTTCTCGTTATTAAGCTGCTCTTCCAGTGCCTTCGCATCTAGTACCGCTTGTTCTAAGCTCATATCCCCGTTCTCTAGAGGTATCAATCTCCTCAGCATCTCGACCTTTTGATCATTAGTGAAGGCTTCGTCGTGCAGTATCTTCCTTACTGAATCAACTGTTGATTTAGTGTTGTCAAAACCCACCAAAATAGACTGAGTCAGCTTATTTCTATCCGGTAGCTTCTCCTTTACTGCATCCTCCAACTTCTTATCAGCTTTATTTAACTGCTGCTGTACACTTCTCAGTAACATATCTACAAGTGCATCTTGCCAAATCTTATAATAATGGTCAATAAATGCTATCAGATACAAATACCTCTTGTTTGGCTCTACAATGTCTACAATCTGCGTTATCTTCGCCTCCACTACTCACCCAGCATAATATTTTGTCGCATCCTCTGATAAATCTAGCATTTCTATCACTGACTGCAATTCCTCAAATAATCCCTTGATTATTAGAAAACTGTGCATCCCACGCTTAATTTGCACTGGTCTCAATGATTGATTAATTGTCTTGAGTCTTGTCAAAAGCGGACGCTGGTAGTACTCTCCTGTTGTACTAACAAGCTGCTCTAGTGCTTCGCACTGCGTCGGTGTCATTATCTCACCTATCACTCGTAAAATCGACTCCTCAAAAATACCAAACTTCTCTGTGATGATCTTGATTATCATTTCATATCTTGGTATTTCAATACGTTTGTTCCGCAATTCCTCAACCAACATGTAGAATAATTTGCGGGGGTGCATTTGCTGCCCAACTAAAGCTTCTACCCTTCTTGCGCACAATTCTTCAGCACTTCTAAATTCTACATAACCACAAATTTCAAGAATCAACAGCCTGTGTTTTTGGCGAGTTCTATCTACGTACCGTCTAGCAACATCTTCGACACCAACACCTACTATCTTCTCAACAAACTGAATATC
>NZ_SCFA01000123.1 GCF_004210275.1 Rickettsiales endosymbiont of Peranema trichophorum | reverse complement strand
TGCATGGCAATACAAGGAGTATCTGTACAAGGGAGAGATTGGGAGATTTAAGGATATATTGAAAGAAAACAAGCTAGGTGAGACAGTATCGGTAGATATTTTACGTAATTATGGAGAGTTTAAGAAGCATGTGCTGCTTAGACTACACCCTGACAAGGGAGGGAGAGGGGAAGATTTTATATTTGCAAGGGAATTGCAGCAAAAAATGAGCTCTGATATTGATATAAAGGGAATGATAGGAGAAAAAGCGGCAGAAGTGGAAGTTGTGATGTATAAAGTAGCGTTGAGCATCAAGATAGCTGATACAGTAGTGGATGTACTAAGAGTGGTCAATCGACCAACAGTGGAGAATGTGAAGCAAGTGGTATTGGGCACGGTGCATGTGTATGGAATGTACAAGGGATTGAATGTGTATGGATTAGCACTAGTGGGTTTGGAAGCTACATATCAAGTGTACCAGGGAGAATACGCTGAGGCGCTAAAACAGGTACTGGTAACGACAGTTTACATGGCGTTACCAATGGTGATGGGTGCAGGAGGTTTGCCATATACAGGGTTGATATTTACATCAGGAATGACGGTGTACAGCCTTTACCATCTGATGTCCAACGTGCATAGTCTGTACACAGAACACACGAGTGATGACAATGTAGCGAAATCATCAGAGGCTTATGCGAGTCTATATAGTTTACTAGCTTGCACACCCTTGCAATACGTATACGAGTTTGATAGCTCTAGGGGAGAGTATAATGAATTGATGCAGGAACAAGGTCAAGCAGAAGGAGCATTTCAAGGTGATAATTGATGATATGTGGGGAAGGTGTGTTGAGAGATTTGAGTGGTTATAACAATGCAAGGTTATGTGATGAGATAGCAAAATTAGCGTGTAGAGGTCATAAGGATGACAGTTATATTAGGTATTGGTTAAGAGCGGCTATTCCCAAATTGGAGGAATTTAATGCGCAAGAATTATCAAAGAGTATCTGGAGTTTGGCGCGTCTTGGTTACAGAGAGGATGATTTCATAAGAGAATGGGTAGAAGTATCAACTAGAAAACTCCTAGAGTTTAACTGCCAGAATTTGTCCAACAGCATATGGAGTTTAGTGCGTCTTGGTTACAGGGAGGATGATTTCATAAGAGAATGGGTAGAAGTATCAACTAGAAAACTCCTAGAGTTTAATGTGCAGGACTTGTCGAATAGTATTTGGAGTTTGGCGCGTCTTGGTTACAGAGATGATCACTTCATAAGAGAATGGGTAAGGGCATCAACTAGGAAATTGCTGGAGTTTAACACGCAGGAATTGTCGAGCAGCATATGGAGCTTAGCGCGTTTTGGTTACAGAGATGATGATTTTATAAGAGCATGGGTAAGGGTATCAACTAGAAAATTGCTAGAGTTTAATAGTCAGGATTTGTCGAACAGTCTCTGGAGTTTAGTACGTTTTAGTTATAGGGACGCTGATTTTATAAGAGAATGGGTAAGGGTATCAACTAGAAAATTGCTAGAGTTTAACGCCCAGGAGTTGTCGAGCAGCATATGGAGCCTAGCGCGTCTTGGTTACAGAGATGATGATTTCATAAGAGACTGGGTAATAATATCAATTAGAAAACTGTCAGATTTTAATGGACAAGGACTGTCCAATAGCGTTTGGAGTTTAGTGCGTCTTGGTTACAGGGACGATGATTTCATAAGAAAATGGGTAAGAGAGTCAACTGCAAAACTAGCAGAGTTTGTTCCGCAGCACTTGTCCAACAGCATATGGAGTTTAGCGCGTCTTGGTTACAGGGATGCTGATTTTATAAGAGACTGGGTAAGGGTATCAACTAGAAAATTGCTAGAGTTTAATGGCCAGGATTTGTCTAACAGTCTCTGGAGCTTAACGCGTCTTGGTTACAGAGATGATCACTTCATAAGAGAATGGGCGAATGTATCAATTGGAAAACTATCAGAGTTCAATGCCCAAAACTTGTCGAACAGTATCTGGAGTTTGGCGCATTTTGGTTATAGAGACGATGGTTTTATAATAGAGTGGACAAGAGCAGTAGATAAAAAGCTTGGGCAATTCAATCTAAAGGACGTAGAGGGGAGTATCACTGGATTATCTTGTCTGTTGTTTAGAAGAGATGTGAAGCTAAACGAGAGTGAATTGGTGTGGATGTTATACCCGAGTCAAAGATTGGTAAGTGGAATAGAAGTATTGTTGAGGAGTAGTGTGTTCAATAATGGCCTGATGGGACTATATCTGGTGTCAAAGGTACTGGAGCAAGGTGGAATAAAAGGAGACGTACTACAAATGTTGGAAACGTTCCGTATGTTTTTGAGGGAAAAAAATAAAGAGATACGGACTGGAGGGTGTTTAGGAATACTTGGTGTTATAAGTGGGTATGAAGTGAGTGATGGGATAGTTGGAGCACTACTAAAGGAACTGAGATCGTTATTACAAGACGATGAATGGGAAGTAAGAAGTGCATCATGTGTGGCATTAGAGAAGTTGATAAGTGTGTACGGTATAGATGAATATAGCATGTGGATACTGTTGGAAGAGGTATGTGCTCTATTAGAAGCAGGCAAAGTAGGAAGTGCATCATATGGGATATTGAGGGAGATAGGATTAAGAACAGATGTGATGAGTGTGAAGAAGAAAATATTGAAGACAATGTGTAAGGCAGAAATGAATAGGAGAGGGGAAGACGAAGTATTAGAGGTAGAGTGGAGACTGGAAGATGCATTGTTGAACAGAATATTGGAGAAGGTACTGTGTTGGTTAGGAGATGGGAGGGTATTATTAGAAGGTGAAGTAGAAGTATTGTTGTGGGATATATGGAAGGAAGGTGATAAGAAGAAGGTGAGTATATCGGAAG
>NZ_SCFA01000086.1 GCF_004210275.1 Rickettsiales endosymbiont of Peranema trichophorum | reverse complement strand
GAAAAAGATTTGGCCTTAGATTTAATCTAATCGCTGGCATTTATAATTTAGAGTTACTATAAATCAGTTTCGAAAGAGGTCTAATATTAGTCGAGAGACGTTGATGCGCTGGATATCAAAAATAAGCACTGGAGGTGTTAAGAATTTTGCTGTAGGAGCTGGTCGAGGTAGACGGTCGAAATTAGAGAGCAAACAAGAACTTGAAGTTCAACGGTATATAGAGGAACATGGTGCACACCTGAATACAGAAAAGGTCCGTGTTTTTGTGAAAGAGAATTTTGATATAGATATCAGCAAGGCTACTGCACATAGGTTATTTAAGCGATTAGGTTTTTCTTATATTACACCTAGGCCAAGTCATTATAAGAAGGATAAAACAAGTCAAGCTAAGTTTAAAAAAAAATCTTGAAGAATTGATGCTGAATAAACCAGAGCATGAGGTATTTTTTTGTGTCCCTTCAGTAAAGTTCTAACTATTACCCACAAGTTTAGGATGAGCAAATAACAAATAGTCATCTACAATTTGACTAAGCTTTGTCCAGCGTCGCCATAATACTGTGATACCAGGGTATTTGTCATTTTTTCTTCCAAGGAAACCTCCTAATCTCCCAATCCAATAGATTGCTTGCGCTATTGTTGGTGGTTCATTAGGTAATGATTTTCCACGGTGCACTTTTAAATAAAGCGCCTGCCATTCATGAACCGTTAATATCCTGGTACAAATAGAATCCTGGTCCGCCCCCCTAGCAATATTTGTAATATAATAAAGGCGCCAAGCAACAACAGACATTAGAGATATGTAACGTATTAAACGATCTGCACTTTGTAGTCTGCACTCTTCAATATTAACCTCCTAAAGAAGTAGTGATGAAGGTTATGTAATAGAAGGATCAGGAACTACTTTTAAACCTAAAGATTTAGCTTTGGAAGCTAAGTTATGAATGATGCGTTCGCGATATCGTTTGTCATAATAATCTTGCCCAGTATCAAAATATTCAGTACCATTTTTGAGCATATTGAACATAATAACAGCTAATTTATGAGCAGATGCTGTTATTGCTTTAGGCGCACCCAATCGAGACTTTAAACGCCGAAAGAACGAGCCTAAAGCACTTTTGCTACCATGCAGTGTACTTGCAGCCATTCGGAAGGCAGAGGCAGCGTAATTTGCCGTTCTTTTACTCTTACCACTTAAACTTTTACCTCCAGACACTCTATTCCCAGGACATACTCCAAGCCATGATGCAAATTGCTTACTGCTTTTCCAGCGACTTAGATCAAGTCCAATTTCTGAAATAATTCTAATGGCACTCGATGCTTCAATCCCAGGTATTGCTGTTAAATCAACTCCTGTTATGCGGATTAAATGTGACGTAACATCAAATGACAATCTATTCTTTGAGTTACCTCTGCTTTTGTGGTTCCTATCATCCTCTCTTATTTGTTGAGGCTTATTCCTAAAATTTAGCAATTGTTTTTCGATCTCTTGATCGCATGCTTTGATCTTTTCATGATAAGTCTCATAAAGCTCTAATCCTTGTTTTAGTGCAAAAACATGCTCATCGCGATAATTTCCTGTTAACGATTTCTCTATCTTTTCAACTGAACTTTTACAATGGTGATTTCTATAACCTGCTAATATTTTGGGGTCGCGTTCACCGCCAACAATCTCACGAACAATACGTAGTCCAGTAACACCTGTCAGATCACTAATTACATGCTGTAGTTGTATATTCATTTGCGTTAGTGCTTTCTGCATATGTTGTACATGCCTTCCTGCTTGTTGAATTAACATACTCCTTTGTCTTAAGTAACTACGAAGAATACAAATTTGTTCTTCCGGACGAAAAGCACCATGTAATAAACCATAGCTATGCAATTGTTGAAGCCATTGGCAGTCTAATACGTCGGTTTTGCGACCACTAACATTCTTTACATGCCTGGCGTCCACAAGCTTTACCTCAACACCTCTAGCTTCTAATATCTCATATAATGGAATCCAATAACTACCAGTTGATTCCATTGCTACAGTTTCTATGTTACACTGCTTTAACCAATCAGCTAAATCATATAGATCACTAGTAAAACTCTTAAATTCACGTACACAAATCTCTGCGCATCCTTCCGGTACCGCTACAAAATGTCCTCTCGAACCTATATCAATACCAGCTGCCATTTTATTAATATGTTTCAAGTGTTTTGGTAATCTTGACTTATTATTTAGACTTTTTCCTTTCAATTTAGTTGGTTTCCTTACAGCGCTACTATCCATATCTTTTCTCCATAGTAAAAATTAGAAAATGACATACTTGTACAGCAGAAGTTTTCATAAACGGCTATCTCCTAAACGAGATGGTATTTACACCTCACCAATGATACTGTCGCAAACCTCTGTAACCACACTCAGTTTCAGGCATAAAGCACTAATGGTTATACGGCTTTTACAGTACAAATATATCAGTCGATATTCTATCAACAATACTTCTTTTTTGATACTTGGCACTTCCAGCCTAGGTCACTCAGTTTGATATAAGGATGAGTTGGAAATGGTGTAAAGAGAGAGTTGCGGATGGAAAGGAATGAGAGTAAGCTTATCTTTTTAACCCAAATTAAACAGGTAGTCTATATTCCCATTCCTCACTGACATCTTCTGTCATATTGATGATTTTTGCAACACCTTTGGAGAAAAAAATAAGAGATTTGGTTTGCCTAACCCAAATAAAAAACGCAATAAGCCTTGTAGAATGGCTCTTTCAGAGGTTATGACAATACTAGTCTTATTTCACATGAGCAACCACAGAACCTTTAAATACTTCTATATACACTATGTTCTTAAAGACCTTCGCTCTTGTTTTCCACAGGCTGTAAGTTAC
>NZ_SCFA01000072.1 GCF_004210275.1 Rickettsiales endosymbiont of Peranema trichophorum | reverse complement strand
ACATTCAATTTTGCAATGCAGGCGATTGATCAGATCGTCAACTCATCTGCTAAAACATACTATATGTCAGGTGGCCAGGTTTCATGCCCGATAGTATTTAGGGGGCCTAATGGAGCTGCTGCAAGGGTTGGAGCTCAGCACTCTCAGTGTTATGCAAGTTGGTATTCCCACATACCAGGGCTTATAGTGATTGCACCTTACACGGCCCATGATCATAAGATGCTTTTAAAAGCTGCGATTAGAGAAACAAATCCTGTGATTTTTTTGGAAAATGAGATTTTATACGGCGAATCTCATGAAATACCAGAGGGGGTAGACGCTGATCTTGTACCTTCGATTGGTAAGTCAGTGGTGCTGAGGCATGGTACGGATGTAACGATCACTGCTTTTTCGCTGCAAGTTAAAAAGGCTTTGGAGGCTGCTATTAAGCTTGCGGAGATTGGTATTAAAGCGGAAGTGATGGATCTACGGGTTTTACAGCCACTTGACGCGGAGACAATAATTAAGTCTGTCAAAAAAACGAAAAGGCTTGTCACTGTAGAAGAAGGTTGGAGTTTTTCTGGCATAGGTGCTGAGATTGCTGCTATTGTACAGGAACAGGCATTTGACTATCTAGATGCCCCTATCAAAAGAGTGACTGCCAAAGACGTACCACTACCTTATGCAGCTAATCTTGAAACTGCCTCCATTCCACAGGTGCAGGATATTATAGATGCTGTAAAAGAGGCCTGTTTTCGAACCAGATAGCACTTGATTAATAGATATGCATTCTTTACTATGGCCATCTGTGTATAAGAATTGCTATTTGTACTGATGCGGCTAAAAGATTTAAAGCGGTTGATATTTGGTAGATTTGTTGTATCGATCGTAAGAATTTATTGCTGGATTCTTTTTTATACTTGCAGATACACTATTCACATCGATCCAAAATCTAAGGTCATATTAAAGCAAGGGGTATGTATAATGACGCTTTGGCACAGCAGAATTTTGCCGTTTTTGAAGTTGATGCGTCAATATGGGAGATTTGCGGTTTTGACCTCGAGTCATTTTGACGGCGATATCATAGCCTCTTTGGTAGATGGATACGACCACGATGTTATAAGAGGTTCGTCTAGGAAAAATTGGTTTGCTGCGATCAAGCAGATCATGAGAGAGATAGAATCTGGCAAGAACGTGGCGATTACGCCGGATGGGCCTCTTGGTCCAAGATACAAGGTGAACGGGAGCGTTGCAAAGATCGCTAGCAGGCAGAATGTCCCTGTGATTTCTGCGAGCTACTCTGCAAAACCTGCTGTAGTGTTGTCCACATGGGACAGATTTGTCATACCGCTACCATTTTCCAAGATAGTATTGGAGATAGGACCACCGATACTATTTGAAGGGAATAGTGAGCTAGATAACTTAAAATTGGGCGAGGTGATGTTGGAACAAATGGTCAGATTAGACAAAGCTGTACATCTTCAAATTGATTATTAGAATGTTTCTTTGGATATACCGATTTTTATCTTTCATATCTCTACCATTGCTGAAAATTCTAGTGTTTTACAGAAAAGCTAAAGGTAAAGAACACGCAACACGTTATATTGAAAGATTTGCTCAAACCTCTCTCAAGAGACCGGATGGTAAGTTGATATGGTTTCATGTAGCAAGTGTTGGTGAGCTGAGGGCTATTTTACCTATTGTAGACCTATGCATCAACGATGAGGAGCTTAGGAGTTCTACAATATTGGTAACGACTATGACATTGACGGCCTCACAGCTTTTTGTACAACTGAACCTTACGAGGGTGATTCACCAATTTGTTCCTTTAGACTCACCTTCGATTGTACGTAGGTTTTTGGAGCACTGGAAGCCTTCATGTGCAATATTTGCTGAATCAGAGATTTGGCCTAATCTGATTTTTGAAGCTTCAAAGCGTTGTAATGTTGCTTTGATCAATGCCACTATATCAAATTCCTCTTACAATAAATGGAGCTTGATATCAAGCACTGCGAAAGAGGTATTTGGGTTGTTCTCTCTGATTGCTCCTGCGTCTAACAGAAGTGCGCAAAGAATTAAAAAGTTTACTGTAAGGCCACTAGAAAAGCCAATCAACTTGAAATTCTTTGCCAAGCCTTTACCGTATGACGAGAAGTTATTGAGACGGCTGCAAGAATTATTTCAAAACAGAAACGTGTTGCTATGTGCCAGCACACACTATGGTGAAGAATCGAAATTGCTTAGAGCTTTTAGCATCATTAGAAAGCAAGTGCCTGACGTGGCATTTATTATTGTGTTACGTCACCCTCACAGGGCAAAGGCGGTGTCAGACCTCATAAGAGCTGAGAGGTTGACCTATACGCTCAAGTCTGCAGATTCAAATTTTGAAAAAGCGGGTGATGTATACATCGTTGATACCATTGGTGAGCTTGGTACATTTTACAGATTATGTAAATTAGTATTTGTAGGGGGCTCACTTGTGAAGGTAGGAGGGCATAACATACTGGAGCCTGCGATGTTAGAATGCTGTATAATCACTGGTCGTTATTTTCATAATTTTGAAGAGATCGTGTCGACTTTTCAGGAGTCTGAGGCCATCGTGACTGTGAACAACCATAAAGAATTGGCGGCGCAAGTCATCGAGTTACTAAACGCACCATTATTAATGGATAAGTATTCCCATAATGCTTCTCAGCTGATGACAGTTGAGCATCAAATCATTGGAGATTTATTTTTAAAACTAAAGCAGCTGATCACCTAGGTTATACCAGAGTATGAGGCTGGGTAACCGTATTGAAATACGTGCGCAGAGCCGAGTTTCAAAAAAATCCGCTTTGATCATTTAAAAATGAGAAACGGTATTATTGGTTTGGGGGTTAGAAACAGCCCTGTTGCAAATGAACTTGGAGTAGATTGAAAATGACAAAGAGGACAGTAATCGTTGTTGGCGCTGGAATTGCAGGCTGTACCATT
>NZ_SCFA01000014.1 GCF_004210275.1 Rickettsiales endosymbiont of Peranema trichophorum | reverse complement strand
TCACGCAAACCAGTATATCCAGATTACATCTCATTGGATATGTTGGATGCGGTCATTAAAAGCGGTGCTGACCCTATCGAAATGATGGCACAAATGAAAAAAGCACTCATGGAAAGGGTAATGGAAGCAGAACTTGATCACCATTTAGAACATGATAAACATGAGAAAAGTCAGGATGGCAACTACCGTAATGGTTATGGCAATAAAACCGTCCTCATGGATAATGGAGAAGTCGAAATATCTACACCTCGTGACCGTAATGGTACATTTGAGCCAATTATGATACCCAAACGACAACGCCATTTGAAAGGCTTTGACGACAAAATCATCTCAATGTATGGCATGGGCATTGTAAGTCTGAGCTGTGGTATAAGAAGTAGTGCATATAGAAGATAATCTGATATCTTCTGCTGTACGAGAGTAGTTGATAGGCATATCATCATGATGATATGCCTATCGCGGGCGTGAGCGACCGTATGGGCATAGGTTTGATAACCGTAGTCATCGTGGTACTCTAGCCCTTTCTCTCGAGGCGTTTGAATAGTTGAATGGGACACTAACGTGCACCCGCTTACAATCGCAAACATACAAACTAAACTCTCGAGGTTATCATGACTTTATACCAACATTTTCTCGGAATTGATATCGGCAAATTCACTTTTGTAGTATCTTTATATGGAACAAAATCCACCTCCGAATACGAAAACTCATCCACAGGAATAGGACAATTTGTTCAAGAATATAAAAATATACTCCCAAGCTCTCTTTGCGTCTTGGAGACAACAGGAGGGTATGAACTTGAAGTCCTATACTCTTTGATCGCACAAGGCTTCAAAGCCCATCGCGCCGATACAAGAAAAGTCAAAAGCTTCATCCGCTCTCTAGGCTCTGCTGCAAAAACAGACGCCCTAGATGCTAAAGCATTGGCTGCATATGGACAAGAACGCTCCGATAAGCTTCCATTGTTTGAGGCCCAGTCCAAGGAAGCAGTTGAATTATTCCAATTGGTGCAAAGACGTTCTGACTTGAAAATCACTCTTGTTGCAGAGAAAAATAGGCTGCAAGCCCCATGTACAAAGCTAATTCGAGACGGTATATTGGTGCTTATTGCAGCAGTGAAAAATCAGATAGATGTTATAACAGACAAAATAAAGCTGATAATTGAGAATAATCCAGAGCTTAAGAGGAAAAAGGATATACTAAAAACTATTCCCGGAATAGGAGATATTGTAGCCTTTGAGCTTCTTATTTTGCTGCCAGAACTTGGGACATTATGCCGTAGGAAGATAGCCTCTCTTGGAGGGGTTGCCCCACGTGCAAATGATAGTGGCAAATTTAGTGGTTACAGAAGAACAGGACCAGGAAGATGTGGAGTCAAGCCAATACTGTTTATTGCTGCAATGGCAGCGAGGAATTCGAAAACACATTTCAAAGAATTTTATGAAAAGCTGGTCAATAAAGGGAAGAAGAAAATGGTGGCACTGACGGCCTTAATGCGGAAGATTTTAGTGATTGCCAACGCCAGGCTCAGAGAAGAGATGTGTTTTGAAAAGTCACAGCAGAAGGTCTCTGCATTTTGAGGTTAAATAATATTTTTGGAGCTATGGGTCACAGAGAAGCTGTAGAGGTGTGACACGAATGGTCAATAGGAGTTGTGGCCCGTAAGGAGGCACCATCCATGCTACTGGATGAAGCTACCGCTCTGAATGGAGAGCAAGCGGGACAATGTAGAGAAATGTAAGCGATTACATGGGGCAGAAAGCGGGAGCAATCTAGCCTACTGCTAACTATAATGCAGGTAAGCGGTAGGTAAGTTAATAGGCTAAAGATATCTGAACCTGTGAATGAAGGATTGTCAGATCTGGAGATGGCAAATAGTGGATACCCTCTAGATGGAAATAGGAAAGAGGTCTTGGAGATACCCTTTGGTAGCCAACAGAATATTTCCCGGTCTATAGCAGGCAGCTAAGTTAACTACATACTTCTATGACTGAAGGTGGGAAGGCTGTATAGCTCCCTATGTCTATAGGGGAAATACTTTGTAAAGAGTATCGATAGGTGTGGGGGAACAGGATGCTGGAAGAAGCAAACGCGAGTCTGTAATGGATGTGGAGGGAAGGAGTTACGTTAAGCAGTTTATTGAGCAAGAAACTGAAGGGACTCAGGAGGTAATGATGGAGAAGACAAAATCATTCAAGATAGGGAAGAAGGTATTTGTGGAGGCATATAAACGAGTCGAAGCAAATGTGGGAGCTGCAGATAATCCAAGATTGTTTGAGGACTGGCGAGTAGGAATGGTTGGAGGGTTTGCTTAATGGAAGCGGTGTGAATTGAGAGGTTCATGCACCGTTTTGCGAAGAGGCTAGCTGGGAAGTTCCACCGCCCTACTCACCTATTGTATGATAAGGCACGAAAGTGAGCAGAGGTCTGGCAGGTGCTGAATGGCAAGAGAGTTTGAAGAAGCTAATTTATAGAGAAAAGCAAATGGCAATAAACGAAAGTTTAATTGGTGGATCTGTAAGCCGTAAGTGGTCGGAATGGGAGTCTATTCCATTTCAAATGAGCACAAAGCTGGTATTGCCAAGGTAATGAGAGAGGTAACGTTGCTGGGTACCCAAGAGCTGCCTTATCAGTGCTCGAATGTTGCGTTCCTCGAGGAGGTGCTCTCAGCAATGTGAGCACCTTACTCTACAAGTTAACATAGTCAGGACCTTCAGAGCTGCCTGTCCCTTGATTATCCCACTCTATCTTGCTACTAAAACGATGCATAAAAATATTATCCAAATGCATTTAAAACATAGTTGATGAGTACACGTGATATTGCTTCTCACCTCCAGGATATGTATGCTATGGAAGTCAGCCATGAATTAATCGCCAATGTTACTGATGCTGTACTTGATGAAGTAAAAGCCTGGCAACTGAGGCCACTGGACCCAATCTTCTATATCTAGATGCTATGGTGATCAAAGTTAAGGATGGCAAGCAGATTAACAACAAAAGCCTACATATAGCTATGGGGGTAAACATGGAGGGCAACAAGGAAATCTTGGGTATATGGCTAGCAGACAATGAAGGTGCAAAATTTTGGCTATCTGTGCTCAATGAACTCAAAAACCGTGGAGTTAAGGATATCCTAATTGCATGCTGCGATGGTCTAACAGGATTCCCTGATGCAATTAACGCTGT
>NZ_SCFA01000111.1 GCF_004210275.1 Rickettsiales endosymbiont of Peranema trichophorum | reverse complement strand
TCTTCGGTAAAGCCAAAGTATTGCCCATAGTCTTCTCTCAATAACGAGTACACCTCTATGTTGTTTAGTTTAATCCAGAAAACCTCCTGAGAGATACGCGTTATTCCTGTGACTACAGCCTTTGTTAAGTAACTGTTATCCTTTAATGCCTGCCCCAATATGCCCCGCATTAGCTCTACCATCTTCTCGTAGTATTTGTGCAGGTAAGCTTCTTGTATCGGTGTGTCGTACTCGTCTATCAATATAATTGGGTTCTTCTCATACTTCCTATACATATACAGGCACAACCGCCTAAGTGCTGACTTTATGTCAGATGGCTTGCCTTCTCTGTTCATTAATGCCTTAAAGATCCTTGCCTCACTATCTGATAGCAATCCATCCACTTCAAGTAAATACCTGTGTACTTCATACAGCTCCATAATAAGACATACAATATCCTCGTATGCTCCTCGGTATGTAGACTGCTTCACATCCTTGAACGATATGAATATCACTGGATATTGATTCTGATGCTCCTCACAAAAGGCCTTATCACGCCCTGTATTTAGCTTCTCAAACAAATCCTCATCTTTTGGCCGACTATTGTCTAAAAAGTAGTAAAGCATCGACAGGTTAAGTGTCTTGCCAAATCTTCTGGGCCTTGTGATTAAAATCACCTTCGCACCATCTTCTAACACTTCTTTGATTAAAAGAGTCTTATCGGTAAACACATACCCTTCTCTTACTATTTCTCTAAAATCACTGACTCCTACTGGTAGTTTCATGGGTATAATACCTATAAATCACGTACTTCGTTCCGCGTTAAACCTGTTATCTCCGATACCTTATCTATGGGCTCCTTTCCTAATAATAGATGCCTTGCTACCTCCATTGCTTTAAGCCTCTTGCCGCATTCTATCCACTCTTCTTTCTCATCCCTTTTGACAGGACAATCTTTTATTCTTTTCATTTTTTTTATTGTTAGTTTGTTCGTCTGTACTGTCAATACTATAGCATAACATCCAGTATATAGTATGGGACGACATAGGATTGTGAGAAAATAGTACGCTAAGGACCCAACATGGGTCTGTTTTATGTGGCCTATAGGCCATACAACCCTCTTAAAATTGCCGAAGTCGCCATGAGGGATAAGACCTAGACACACAAATTACACCCCGCACGTAATATACTCATTGTGAATATGCAACATCGTGTTAATAGCGCAAAGTGTTGCTAACTCATTACTATTACCAAAAATATCTGCAGCTATCTCACTCTCTAACCAATGCTCAGCACTTAAAATAGCCCTTCCATCCTCAGCTCCTCCGTATCGCGAAAATGTCTCCTTTAATGATAAGTCTCCATGTATCTTCTCATAACTTACCACCAAGTCTTCCCTACCCATATACTTCTGTAAGTTATCAAATATGTTAACCGCAAATATATCTCCCCTCAACATATTTGATATTAAAAAGGGGCTCACTTTTTGATAATTAGCCGCCGCCTCCGGTAACCATTTATTAAATACCTCTAGTCTATCCATTCTTATGGAAGAAAGCATACTCAGCGTTGGACTCTTCTGATACTCTGTCAGTATGCTGATATATTTATTTTGTAGTAAACTCATCTCCTGAAAATTGGAGTGCTTTGCTACAAACTTCCCTATGTCACCTGCTACGTGGTTGTTTACTATGTGCCTAGAATTTAATACGACAATGTTACTCATTTCTACCTCTTTGTCTTATGTTATTTCAGCATAATACACGTCATCACCATATACCCCACCTAACAGGTCACTTAACTCATGTGATATCGTTATAGAGCTACCTAATTTTGAAGTCCACCTACCACCTACGTACTGATTGTAAAAATTCTCTAGATATCTTGCCCCATGTAAGCATTCATTAGATGTACTATTAAAGAAAAAAGCAACACTATCCTCTTTAATAGGGGTCTGAACATTAACGGAAGGGTATAATTTATCTATTACGTGGCCTACATTGCTCTGATCTAAATTACTATAGATTTGTCTCTTATCTGTGATAAACCTATCTATAGCTACATGCCTTGTCATCCCCCTATTGATATAAGCAGTAATCTCTGAAGGATCTAACCACTTGGTAATCCCTAAAGCATGGCCTATACAGTTATAGGTAGCTCCAATTGGGTGTCCAGCATATATACATTTATACAGACCAGAGTTACACTGGTCCCAAATAGCCTGCATAATAGGTATTTGCCCTGTTGTTGCATCCATAGATCCTACATAATTCCCTTGAAGGTCATAAATGTAGGCCGTACCAGGCATACACTCATAACTTTGACAATTCTCAATGCTAGGCCTAACCGCAGCAATCCCAAGGAATTTAATTTGGTCCGCATCAGCTTGGGGAAAAACACTTTTTATACCATGCTTTTCTATCGCAGTTAAGGTTCTGTTAAACTCACCACTTTGAGCGATGAAATCATGCTCAAATTTAGAACCACCAAACAGAAACTGGTTTGCATAATAAGGGAGCCTAGCGACAATAACAATACCTAGCAATGTTAGTAGATAAGGATAACACTGAGCGTTCCTGTTAATATTTTGCATGATATTATTTGGTATTTTTCACAAATATTAGTCAAAATCTTCAAGTGTACTCAAATGGCTGTACCGCACATATGCACTCTACTGACAGATATAGTTGGGTATAGGTGGTCCCAGACTCCACAGTAGTATAACACGCTAACTTATGCAAGCCATATTATCAATGAGAGACCTCTGCGTGATTTTGTTTTTTTATTTGTGGTGTGAGTAAGGTATGAAGGTTGTGTTATATTTTGTCAGATTATGTTAAGTTATCAAAATACTTTGTTATAAATAATTAACACAATATAGTAAGAGTCCCTTTTTTGTCCTATCAAGTAGGTTTCACACTCAGATTTAGGGCCTTTAACAGGTTAAATGCCATGGCTTTTCTTATCACCTCCGCTTTAACCTTTTGCAATGTCATATAGGTAGCTCTCGTCATTCCAAATCTTCGTTTCAGTGTACCAAAAGCCTGTTCTACCAAATATCTGTGACTACTAACTACCCTCTTAAATGCTTTCTCTAGCCTACTCAGCGGTTTATTCCTTGCTGCCTTATACATGATGCCATTCTTAATCCCCTTACTGCGTAATAGCTCCTTATTCTCCTTACTATAATAACCCTTATCAGCATACACTCTCCTAGGCTTTAATGGACCAAGCGCTCCTTCTAAATTCCTTACCTCAGACACGTTAGCAGGCAACACCTCAACATGCCTGATAAACCCATCCTCACTATCTGTAACAATAAATGCCTTGTAGCCAAAATAGCTTTTCTTCCC
>NZ_SCFA01000035.1 GCF_004210275.1 Rickettsiales endosymbiont of Peranema trichophorum | reverse complement strand
AACAACTTGTGTAGCATCCTTATGCCTGTGTGTGCACTCGACAGCGGACTCCTTAGCTCATGAGCCATCTTCCCAGTCAGCATTCTCGACTTTAACGCCGTGTCCTCCCTTACGCTCTTAAAGTATCCCAACACGCTTAACGACACAACAAACACTCCGCATGACGTTAAACTCATGTACGAAAATACCGATGACTCAGCAGGCGATACCCACACAGACAAGCACACTCCCAATATCACACCTACGCATGACACTATCATGAAGCTCAGCCAATCCATAAATATGGATAGTATAAGCATTCCCAGTGTAAAGTGCGCTATGTAAAAAATATTGCCGTGATTAAGAAACAGCATCGATGCAGATAACACAGGGAGCGACAATAGCATCACGCTATACCAGTACAGCGGCATGAATCTAGCTCTCCACTCCTTAGGGCAGTACTCACACAAACACAGCAAAATCGCCAACACAGCGCCAGTAATAGACAACTCCATCAGAGGGTTGTACTGAGCGTAAGCAAGCTCAGATTCCACAAGCAGCGGATAAAGGCAAAACAACACGAGCACTATCCCCGATATCTCAAACTGAGGGTGAAAGCGTTTCGTTTGATTTCTAGTGAACAACAGTATCTTTGCGAATGATAAGTCACGTATTCCACGATACACTTGTACAAACACAGAAGGTTTCTTAGGCATAACGTAAGGCCTTTCTTGTCTCTCCTTCAAAAGCTTCTCCTCGAGCTTTGGCATTCTTACTCCCCACCATAGCTGTAGGTAGTGGGCTCCAAACATTCCTACTGTACTACCTATTACGCCCAACGCTATGCTAATTCTAGCGAACTCACCATCAATGTATGCACCAATAAGTGTACAAATAGTGGCCAAAACACACGATATCACAAACGATGCTGTATTAGTCCTAAACCCAATAAAACCGACCATTACTGGAACAAGCGTAACAGGCTCCCAAAAGTTGTATATCATCCAATACAGCTCCAATATCCCCTCGGCTTTGGCTGCTATTACTATAGCCATCAAACCTATCACAGTAGTTGAAAGCCGCGCTATCAGTAACTCTTGAGCATCTGTTAGCTTCGGAAAAATCATTTTCGCAATGTCATGCGTACACAGAACGGACGTAGTGTTTAACCACGAATCAGCGGTAGACATCATTACCGCTATCATCCCAGCTATCATCAAGCCCTTGATTCCAGTATACAAATACTTATCAATAAAAACCATGAAGACAAACTTAGGGTCAACGTCCGGAGCTTTGACTCTGATGACAAATCCAATCAGGCAGATCAGGAGCAACAACGGCAAGTGAAGGAACGATATCAACTTCAGAGAACTAGCAAGCTGCTTAGTGTTGTTGGACATTAAAAATCTTTGGATGAACGATCCACCGTTGAATGGCAAGATAAACAAAAAGAGACTAAGAAAGGACCACAGCTGCTTACCCTCTAAATTCAACGTCACATGCGTCTTTGGAAGCTGCTCATATATGGTTGATAGACCTCCAACATCCCGTATTGCAAAGAAACATGCTGTCGGAATGGCAACATAAAAAACTACAAACTGGACCACATCGGTCAATGCTACGGCCCTTATTCCACCAAACGCAGAGTACACTGTCAGGACGCCCATCCCAACCAGTATTCCTGCGAACTGGCCTATTCCCAGGAAATAATCAAGCATGTAGCCCATTGCCACAGCTTGTGTCGCTATGATACCCACAGATAAGACTACAGAAGCAACTGTTGTGACCCACCTTCCGATACTTCCGTACAATATATACATGATATCGCTTATCGACAAACAGCCTTGAAACTGTTCAACATTGACGTATATTCTAGCCATTAGGTACCACACAAGGACTCCTGCAATCCTAGGAATAGCAAAAAATATACCTACTGTGTATATTTTCTCTACTGTACCCACCGTTGAGCTCGCGCTCAAGTAGGTAGCGAATATTGTGCAAATCAACACTACTGTTGAGACCGACCCGTTACCAAGCGTATATTCTCTTATGTTCTTGATCTCGGTGGCTTTCCAAAATGCTACTACTAAACAGCCGACTAAGTACGCTACTATTATTCCTACATCAAGTGCCGCTAAGTTTCCTAGCATGATAATTTAATATTTTGTTAATATTTCGTTACAACTCTCTAATCAAAATTTTTGTATTGGGCAAGCAAAAAATTTTAAATTAATAAAATGTTTTTATGATATACAGGTTTGTACACTTTTACGTGTTATTTAACTATTGTAATGCTGTATAATCAGGGGTTTAACCCAATTTGTATTAATTTATTTTTAATACTAGAATTTTTTGGTATATACTGAAAATAGTGTATAAAATGAGTAAAACAAAAATGCCACCAGAGTTGTTACGTAGAGGTGAAAGTAACAATGAACAACCCAAAAGCCATCAGGGAAACCATAAGAAACGTGAGAATAGTAAAATCAGAGAAGTTATAAACCTGATAAGTACTAGTCCTTTCGAGCCTTCTAATATTCAAAACTTGATTGAACAGCTACGACATTTAGTTAACATCATAGATGATCCAACACTTAGAAGCGCGATCGAGTCTATGTTGCAGCATGCACAACAATATGAGCAACAGCAAGCCACCGTAGAAAGCATAAATACTTCGGATGAACGTAGAGAGTCGCAAAAGAGATTTGACGAAGCACTCAAGAATTTCAGAAACGAGCTTTTGAAAGAAGAAAAGCTGTTTTGGGAGAAACACGAGCAGCTAATGAATCGTGCTGATGAACTCATCAATTATAGGCCGGCCGAGAACAGCTTTGAATACCGAGCAGACCGAGCTTTTGAGGCCTTAGACACCTTATCACAACCCGATTCGACACACACAACCCCCGAAGCTAGGGAAACAGCTGAAAATCAACTTAGAGAATTCATACGTGAGGCGATTGCTGATACTGGACAATTGGAAGATGTCCTAAAAGCTAAGCATGCAAGAAGAGATGAGACGCAAGAGCACCTATACTCTTTGGAGCAACAAAAGAAACGGTTAATAGCACGTGGAGCTCCTAAAGAGAAGATTGATGAGATCGTTGAGACAGCAGGCCAATTGGAAGAGACAGTAGAAGAATTAAGCCGTGATATAAATGGAATCAATACCGTGCTTAAAGGGGTAGGGGAAGCAAGGACTCAGGATACTCCAAAAGAGCAACAAGTTACAGATGTGATAAACAGCATCAGGCCATCAATACAGGCACTTAACCAAGAAAAAAAGGCTCAGACTCATCAAACCAGAGACAAGCAGGAAAGGGAGGGGAGCAGACCTGTTGTTGGGCAAGAAGGAGCAGGGGCTCCTTCTGTTAGCGCTCTAGATAATAAGCAATTAGAACACGCTAAAAATGTCGCAGTAAATGCAGGAGAAGTTTTTAGA
>NZ_SCFA01000008.1 GCF_004210275.1 Rickettsiales endosymbiont of Peranema trichophorum | reverse complement strand
AGAGAGGCCTTGTGGAGACAGTGATTGACCAGTTTAAGAATTGGTGCCAAATTGAGCATACAAGGCACAGAAAGGTTGAAAACGCATTCGTCAACATAATCTTAGGAGGTCAAGAGGGATAGAAAACAGGCTAAAATATGGAGTGCAGATTTGTTGTTTAAGAAGAACTGGTAGATTTATAGAAGAGTGGTCAGAGATATCAGTGATTGTATTAAACCATTTATCAAAACAACTGTGTATGGAGCTAATACATCATCTTTTAATTAGAGGAAATAAGAACAGTGAATCAAAGATGAAGCAAGATATCAAAGAATTTTTAGGATTTAGAGAGTTTGATTACGAAAAAGATACATTAGTTAGTGATTTTTTAGAGCGGAACCCATTATTAATTAGCAATAAGAGTGAAATAGCAGAAGAAGTTGAAAATTATCTTATTAAAGCAAAAGTACATTTGCCAAGTAAGAGCCGGTTGATGAGGTACGTGTACAGTCAGTACAGTAAGACGCAGATAGAGATTTTAGAGACATTTGCGGAGAGCATAAATGATGTTCAATTCAGGTATTTAAATAGGGTATATGCAGACAATGCTTTTTTACCGGAGATAAAGAAGCCAATAGGAGAGGTAAATATCAAGAATATTAGTGAGAAGCTGGAAATAATAGAGGGATTACTAGAGTTAAAGTTAGAAGATTTACCATGGGAATTAATACATCCAAGCTATTCAGAGAAACTATCCCAACTAGTGAACAAATATGACATATCATCATTAAGAAGGATGAAGCCAACAGCGAAAAGAGATGTGATGGTGGTGTGTTATTTATATGAGAGTACGAAGAATACAATGGATTTGATGGTGAACAGCTATGACAAATTAATGAGCGAAATAGAAAGGAGAGTGAATAGGGACTACGAGATTGAGTTAAAGCGATTAAGGAATAAAGCCAGAGAAAGCAGCAGAAGGGCATTGGTCAGTTTGAAGATGTTAAGGGATCATGAGAGGCGAGGTTACTACACTAGAAGAGTTTTGCAAAGAGTTAACAGCGAATAAGAATGATCTAGATGAAATCATCAATGATTGCGAGATAGTGGGGAAGTTTGAGGTGTATGGGAAGTCGGAGTTAGCACAAAGAAGGTATAGTTATTTAACGAAGTTTATACAAAGATTTATAGATTTAGGGTTTCAATCATCGACAGGAAGTGAGGGACTTATGGAAGGTATAGCAGCTTATCGGGAGTATCATAAGGATAAGAAGTTTAAGAAGGGAGCGCCGACAAGTTTTATAGATGGTCCTTGGAAGAAAGGGTTATACAAGAAGCCTGGAGAGATCAACAGAAAGGCGTGGGAGATAGGACTGTGTTTTGCGATCAAGAAAGGGCTAAGAACAGGGAACTTATATTTACCACAAAGTAAATATTATAGGGATTTTTGGGCCCCCCTTTATAATGTGGAGAAGTGGAAGGAAGAGAGAGTATCACATTATAAGGGTCTAAATGTACCAGAACAATGCAGTGATATGATTGCGAAGCTAAAACAAGAGTTTGGGGAACATCTGCACATGGCTATAAAATCGCTTGGTAAGGGGCAGTATGGAAGAATAAAGAACAACAAGTTAGTAATACAAAGAGATGAACCTTTAGAAGAAGTAAGTGAGCTTAAGAACCTATTGGAATCATATATTGAGCCGATAAGAATAGAAGATTTGTTATCATATATACAAAGACAAACGAATTATGTGAAAGTATTTAAACCGCTAGAAGACAACAGAAGAAAAGAGGAAGTATCGCCAAATATTTTAAATGCGGCAATAACAGCACATGCGACGAACTTAGGGTTATATGGACTTAGTAGGAATTGTAAAGGAATCAATGGAGATAAATTAAGCTATGTATCGAACTACTACATTAGTGCAAAGAACCTGAAAGAAGCGAGCGACATACTAATAAAAGCGCAACAAAAATATTGGCTTACAAAAATAATAGGAACAGGTCAAAGAGGGTCGTCAGATGGGTCGAGATATAGAACTAGCAGCAAAGGGCTATATTCCTCGATGCATCCAAGATACTTTGGAGCATTGGATAGAGGAATAACAATATATACGCACATGTCAGATCAGTGTACGGTTTTTATAATACAGAAGTTTTATCATGTGCAGTGAGAGAGGCAGTATATGTGTTAGATGGGTTACTGGATAATCAGAATATCTCGAGGCCATTTGAACATTCGACAGATACGGGAGGATTTACGGAGGTATTATTTGGGTTATGTTATTTATTGGGCATATCATTTCAACCACATTTTAAAGATTTGAAGGACCAGCGGTTATATTGTTTTGACAGGAAAGGGACAGGGTATCCTGAACTATTTAGTACAGAAAGGATAGATGAGTTGTTATTAAATGAGCAATGGGATGATATGATAAGGCTAGTAAGCTCACTGAAGGAAGGGTTAATAAAGCCGCATATAATTGTGAAGAAGCTACATGCGCAAGAAACGTTTACGAAATTATCAAAAGCGCTAGTTTATTTGGGTAGGATAGTGAAGAGTACATATATACTAAGGTACCTGCATGATGAGGAGTTAAGATACGCAGTAAGGAAACAACTGAATAGAGGCGAGGGACGGCATAGGCTGGCAAGATATGTATTTTTTGCGGATCAGGGAGCATTTAAAACAAATGACTATGAGGAAATGATGAACAAGGGGAGTTGTCTGAGTTTTGTGTCGAACGCGATTGTGGTATGGAATACGGAACAAATGCAGAGAGTATACGAGATATTGAAGGAGAAAGGGTGCAAGATAAGGGAAGAAGATATGGGAAGAGTGTTACCATTATCAACGAAGGAGATACTAGTACACGGACAGTATTCCTTTTAAGAGGAGTGGGCAACATGCGCAGCATGTTACTTTAAAGGAGAATAGGTGTCAAGAATTAATTGAATGGCCCATTATTCGTATAATACGCTAATAGGAATTTCCGCACCTATGTTGCTGATAAGCCTAAACGAAGGTTCACTTACATTAGCCATAGCACTAAATGCTAGGACCTTGCTGCATAATGCTTGCAGCACAGTTTCATCCTCACGGATAATACTGGAGATCCTAAGATCTCAGGTTACATTCTTCCTGAAGCTTCACACAAAGTCGTTACCAACAATGCATGTTCAGGTAGCATACTGATGGCAGAACATCAGGTTGCATGATAGAAGGAAATATAGTATAATCTGAAAACCTATTTGGTTTTCAGACTTTCCTATCCTTAAGCAAAAGACTAGCTTTTGATCAAGGTTTTCGACTAACTGCAACAGTCAACAATAGACCGTTTCACGGGTCGCACCAGCGCACCAGCGCACCAGCGCACCAGCACACCATACGCATCCCTTGATGCCTGTACCAAATGTAGGAAAATCAAGGCGTATAGGTTATGTAGTCCGTGCGTCAGAAGTGATGGAGAGGAGAAGGGATGAGGGGTTGAGGAGATAAAATGGATTGAAAATCCATAAGAAAAGTGTATTAGATAGGCAGAAAGCTTATGGATTTTACATATCAGATATGCCAATAGAAAACAAAGTTTCCAGTCAAAAACAAGGAAGATTATTTTG
>NZ_SCFA01000023.1 GCF_004210275.1 Rickettsiales endosymbiont of Peranema trichophorum | reverse complement strand
GGGAAGATTTTATATTTGCAAGGGAATTGCAGCAAAAAATGAGCTCTGATATTGATATAAAGGGAATGATAGGAGAAAAAGCGGCAGAAGTGGAAGTTGTGATGTATAAAGCAGCGTTGAGCATCAAGATAGCTGATACAGTAGTGGATGTACTAAGAGTGGTCAATCGACCAACAGTGGAGAATGTGAAGCAAGTGGTATTGGGCACGGTGCATGTATATGGAATGTACAAGGGATTGAATGTGTATGGATTAGCACTAGTGGGTTTGGAAGCTACATATCAAGTGTACCAGGGAGAATACGCTGAGGCGCTAAAACAGGTACTGATAACGACGGTTTACATGGCATTACCTATAGTGATGGGTGCAGGAGGTTTGCCATATGCAGGGTTGATATTTACATCAGGAATGACGGTGTACAGCCTTTACCATCTGATGTCCAACGTGCATAGTCTGTACATAGAGTATACAAGCGATGAGAATGGAGTGAGATCAGCGTCTGGATATGGAGAAGTCTACAGTTTATTAGCACGAACTCCATTACAATACGTATACGAGTTTGATAGCTCTAGAGGAGAGTATGATGAATTGATGCAGGAACAAGAGCAATCGGAAGGAGCATTTCAAGGTGATAATTGATGATATGTGGAGAAGGTGTGTTGAGAGATTTGAGTAGCTACAGTAATGGGAGATTATGCCGTGAGATAGGAAGGCTGCGGTCTCTTTGTTATAGAGGTAGGAATAGGAATTATATTGTGCAGTGGCTGAATACAGCTGGTCTGAGGTTAGGAGAGTTTAATACACAGGAATTATCAAAGAGTATCTGGAATTTGGCGCGCCTTGGTTACAGGGACGATGAGTTCATGAGAGAATGGGTAAGGATATCAATTCAAAAGCTTTCAGAGTTTAATACACATGAGTTGTCCAAGATTATCTGGAGTGCTGTTCGTCTTTGTCATAGGGACGATGAGTTTATAAGAGAATGGGTGAATGTATCAATTACAAAACTCCCAGAGTTTAATGCACAGGACTTGTCGAATAGTATTTGGAGTTTAGCGCGTCTCGATTATAAAGACGATACATTTATGGGGGAATGGATGAGAGTATCAACTTGGAAACTTAGAGAATTTAATTCGCAGGAGTTGTCCAACAGTCTCTGGAGTTTAGCCCATTTTGGTTACAGGGACAGTCCATTCGTGAAGGAGTGGATAAGGGTGTCAACTTGGAGACTTGGAGTATTTAATGCGCAGGAATTGTCGAACAGTCTCTGGAGTTTAGCGCGTCTTGGTTACAAAGACGATACATTTATGGGGGAATGGATGAGAGTATCGATTAGAAAATTACCAGAATTTAACCCCCAGAACCTGTCCAATAGCATTTGGAGTTTAGCATGTTTTGATCATCAAGATAATGCCTTCATAAGAGAATGGGTAAGGGTATCAACTGGGAAGTTGGAAGAGTTTAGTGCCCAACACTTGTCGAACGGTCTTTGGAGTTTAGTGCGTTTTGGTTACAGGGATGATGCATTCATAAGGGAATGGGCAAGAGTGTCAACTGGAAAATTGGCGAGCTTTAATGCTCAGAATCTGTCTAACAGTATCTGGAGCTTGGCGCGTCTCGATTATAAAGACGATACATTTATGGGGGAATGGATGAGAGTATCGATTAGAAAATTACCAGAGTTTAACCCCCAGCACTTGTCCAACAGCACTTGGAGTTTAGCGCGCCTTGGTTACACGGATGGCTCATTCATAAGGGAATGGGTAAGTGTATCAACTCGGAAGCTTGGAGAATTTAATTCACAGGAACTGTCTAATAGTATCTGGAGTTTAGTGCTGTTTGGTTACAGGGATGATGCATTCATAAGGGAATGGGTAAGTGTATCAACTCGGAAGCTTGGAGAATTTAATTCACAGGAACTGTCTAATAGTATCTGGAGTTTAGTGCGTTTTGGTTACAGGGATGATGCATTCATGAGGGAATGGGTAAGTGTATCAACTCGAAAGCTTGGAGAATTTAATTGTCAGGAACTGTCTAATAGTATCTGGAGTCTGCTGCGTTTTGGTTACAGGGATGATGCATTCATAAGGGAATGGGCAAGAGTGTCAACTGGAAAATTGGTGAGCTTTAATTCTCAGAATCTGTCCAACGGTATCTGGAGTTTAGCGCGTCTTGATTACAAAGACGATACATTTATGGGGGAATGGATGAGAGTATCGATTAGAAAATTACCAGAGTTTAACCCCCAGAACTTGTCCAATACCATTTGGAGTTTAGTGCGCCTTGGTTATAGGAATGATGCATTCATAAGGAAATGGGTGAATGTATCAACTCAGAAACTCGGGGAATTTAACTCTCAAAATCTGTCTAATAGTATCTGGAGCTTAGCGCGTCTTGATTACAAAGACGATACATTTATATGGGAATGGATGAGAGTATCGATTAGGAAATTGGTAGAGTTTAATACCAAGGAACTGTCTAATAGTATCTGGAGCTTAGCGCGTCTTGATTACAAAGATGATACATTTATATGGGAATGGATAAGAGTATCGATTAGAAAATTACCAGAATTTAACTCCCAGCACTTGTCGAACAGTATTTGGAGTTTAGTGCGCCTTGGCTACATGGATGATGCATTCATAAAAGAATGGGTAAGTGTATCAACTCGGAAGCTTGGAGCATTTAATTCACAGGAACTGTCTAATAGTATCTGGAGTTTAGTGCGCCTTGGCTACATGGATGATACATTCATAAAAGAATGGGTGAGAGTATCAACTACGAAACTAGTGGAGTTTAATTGCCAAGAATTGTCAAATAGTATGTGGAGCTTAGCGCGTTTTGGTTACAGAGGTGATGATTTTATAAGAGAATGGGTAAGTGTATCGACTCGGAAGCTTGGAGAATTTAATTCACAGGAATTGTCAAATAGTATCTGGAGCTTATTGCGTTTTGGTTACAGGGATGATGGTTTCATAGTAGAATGGACGAGAGTGTCAACTGGGAAATTGGTGAGCTTTAATGCCCAGAATTTATCGAACAGTCTCTGGAGTTTAGCGCGTCTTGATTATAAAGATGATACATTTATGGGGGAATGGATGAGAGTATCGATTAGAAAATTACCAGAATTTAATCCCCAGAACTTGTCGAATAGCATCTGGAGTTTAGTGCGTCTTGGTTATAGGGATGATTATTTCGTGGGGGAATGGGCGCGGATTGCGACATGGAGGCTGGCAAAATTTAATACTCGGGGGTTGTCTGACAGCATATGGAGTTTGGCTCATTGTGGTCATAGAGACGATGGTTTTATAACGGAGTGGACAAGAGTAGCGTATAGAAGGCTTGTGCAATTCAACCTAAAGGACGTAGAGGGGAGTATCACTGGCTTATCTTGTCTGTTGTTTAGAAGAGATGTGAAGCTAAACGAGAGTGAATTAGTATGGATGTTATACCCGAGTCAAAGATTGGTAAGTGGAATAGAAGTATTGTTGAGAAGTGATGTGCTGGATACCAGGCTGATGGGACTGTATCTGGTATCAAAGGTACTGGAGCAAGCTGGAATAAAAGGAGACGTACTACAAATGTTGGAAACGTTCCGTATGTTTTTGAGGGAAAAAAATAAAGAGATACGGACTGGAGGGTGTTTAGGA
>NZ_SCFA01000010.1 GCF_004210275.1 Rickettsiales endosymbiont of Peranema trichophorum | reverse complement strand
GATATTGATATATTGGTCATACCATATATTCCAGAATCATCACTGGCACTTATTAGCGTTGAAGGAGAGCAAGGTCAGGTTGCGTCTGCTATTGGTAGAGATTATATGAATGCTGGTCAAAGAAGCATGATATCAAGGGTTATTGATGCTGTGATGAATCGACTTAACAACAAGCTGGATTTTGCATGGCAATACAAGGAGTATCTGTACAAGGGAGAGATTGGGAGATTTAAGGATATATTGAAAGAAAACAAGCTAGGTGAGACAGTATCGGTAGATATTTTACGTAATTATGGAGAGTTTAAGAAGCATGTGCTGCTTAAACTACACCCTGACAAGGGAGGGAGAAGGGAAGATTTTATATTTGCAAGGGAATTGCAGCAAAAAATGAGCTCTGATATTGATATAAAGGGAATGATAGGAGAAAAAGCGGCAGAAGTGGAAGTTGTGATGTATAAAGTAGCGTTGAGCATCAAGATAGCTGATACAGTAGTGGATGTACTAAGAGTGGTCAATCGACCAACAGTTGAGAATGTGAAGCAAGTGGTATTGGGCACGGTGCATGTATATGGAATGTACAAGGGATTGAGCGTGTATGGATTAGCACTAGTGGGTTTGGAAGCTACATATCAAGTGTACCAGGGAGAATACGCTGAGGCGCTAAAACAGGTACTGGTAACGACAGTTTACATGGCGTTACCAATGGTGATGGGTGCAGGAGGTTTGCCATATACAGGGTTGATATTTACATCAGGAATGACGGTGTACAGCCTTTACCATCTGATGTCCAACGTGCATAGTCTGTACACAGAACACACGAGTGATGACAATGTAGCGAAATCATCAGAGGCTTATGCGAGTCTATATAGTTTACTAGCTTGCACACCCTTGCAATACGTATACGAGTTTGATAGCTCTAGGGGAGAGTATAATGAATTGATGCAGGAACAAGAACAGCCGGAAGGAGCATTTCAAGGTGATAATTGATGATATGTGGAGAAGGTGTGTTGAGAGATTTGAGTGGTTATAACAATGCAAGGTTATGTGATGAGATAGCAAAATTAGCGTGTAGAGGTCATAAGGATGACAGTTATATTAGGTATTGGTTAAGCGTGGCTATTTGTAAGTTGGAGGAATTTAATGCGCAAGAATTATCAAAGAGTATCTGGAGTTTAGTGCGTCTTGGTTACAGGGACGATGATTTCATAAGAAAATGGGTAGAAGTATCAACTAGAAAACTCCTAGAGTTTAACTGCCAGAATTTGTCCAACAGCATATGGAGTTTAGTGCGTCTTGGTTACAGGGACGATGATTTCATAAGAAAATGGGTAGAAGTATCAACTAGAAAACTCCTAGAGTTTAATGTGCAGGACTTGTCGAATAGTATTTGGAGTTTAGCGCGTCTCGATTATAAAGACGATACATTTATGGGGGAATGGATGAGAGTATCAACTTGGAAACTTAGAGAATTTAATTCGCAGGAGTTGTCCAACAGTCTCTGGAGTTTAGCCCATTTTGGTTACAGGGACACTCCATTCGTGAGGGAGTGGATAAGAGTGTCAACTTGGAGACTTGGAGTATTTAATGCTCAGGAATTGTCGAACAGTCTCTGGAGTTTAGCGCGTCTTGGTTACAAAGACGATACATTTATGGGGGAATGGATGAGAGTATCGATTAGAAAATTACCAGAATTTAACCCCCAGAACCTGTCCAATAGCATTTGGAGTTTAGCATGTTTTGATCATCAAGATAATGCCTTCATAAGAGAATGGGTAAGTGTATCAACTCGAAAGCTTGGAGAATTTAATTGTCAGGAACTGTCTAATAGTATCTGGAGTCTGCTGCGTTTTGGTTACAGGGATGATGCATTCATAAGGGAATGGGCAAGAGTGTCAACTGGAAAATTGGTGAGCTTTAATTCTCAGAATCTGTCTAACAGTATCTGGAGTTTAGCGCGCCTTGGTTACACGGATGGTTCATTCATAAGGGAATGGGTAAGTGTATCAACTCGGAAGCTTGGAGAATTTAATTCACAGGAACTGTCTAATAGTATCTGGAGTTTAGTGCTGTTTGGTTACAGGGATGATGCATTCATAAGGGAATGGGTAAGTGTATCAACTCGGAAGCTTGGAGAATTTAATTCACAGGAACTGTCTAATAGTATCTGGAGTTTAGTGCGTTTTGGTTACAGGGATGATGCATTCATAAGGGAATGGGCAAGAGTGTCAACTGGAAAATTGGTGAGCTTTAATTCTCAGAGTCTGTCTAACGGTATCTGGAGTTTAGCGCGTCTTGATTACAAAGACGATACATTTATGGGGGAATGGATGAGAGTATCGATTAGAAAATTACCAGAGTTTAACCCCCAGAACTTGTCCAATACCATTTGGAGTTTAGTGCGCCTTGGTTATAGGAATGATGCATTCATAAGGAAATGGGTGAATGTATCAACTCAGAAACTCGGGGAATTTAACTCTCAAAATCTGTCTAATAGTATCTGGAGCTTAGCGCGTCTTGATTACAAAGACGATACATTTATATGGGAATGGGTAAGTGTATCAACTCGGAAGCTTGGAGAATTTAATTCACAGGAACTATCTAATAGTATCTGGAGTTTAGTGTGCCTTGGCTACATGGATGATGCATTCATAAGAGAATGGGTGAGCGTATCAACTACGAAACTAGTGGAGTTTAATTGCCAAGAACTGTCAAATAGTATGTGGAGTCTAGTGCGCCTTGGTTACACGGATGATGCATTCATAAGGGAATGGGTAAGTGTATCGACTCGGAAGCTTGGAGAATTTAATTCACAGGAACTGTCTAATAGTATCTGGGGTTTAGTGCGTTTTGGTTGGAGGGACGCTGATTTTATAAGAGAATGGGTGAATGTATCAATTCGAAAACTATCAGAGTTCAATGCCCAAAACTTGTCGAACAGTATCTGGAGTGTAGTACGTTTCGGTTATACGGACGATGCATTCATAAGAGAATGGGTAAGTGTATCGACTCGGAAGCTTGGAGAATTTAATTCACAGGAACTGTCTAATAGTGTCTGGAGCTTAACGCGTCTTGGTTATACGGACGATGCATTCATAAGGGAATGGGTAAGTGTATCGACTCGGAAGCTTGGAGAATTTAATTCACAAGAACTGTCTAATAGTATCTGGAGTTTAGTGCGTTTTGGTTGGAGGGACGCTGATTTTATAAGAGAATGGGTGAATGTATCAATTCGAAAACTATCAGAGTTCAATGCCCAAAGCTTGTCGAACAGCATGTGGAGTTTGGCTCATTTTGGTCATAGAGACGATGGTTTTATAATAGAGTGGACAAGAGCAGTAGATAAAAAGCTTGGGCAATTCAATCTAAAGGACGTAGAACAAAGTATCACTGGCTTATCTTGTCTGTTGTTTAGAAGAGATGTGAAGCTAAACGAGAGTGAATTAGTATGGATGCTATACCCGAGTCAAAGATTGGTAAGTGGAATAGAAGTATTGTTGAGAAGTGATGTGCTGGATACCAGGCTGATGGGACTGTATCTGGTATCAAAGGTACTGGAGCAAGCTGGAATAAAAGGAGACGTACTACAAATGTTGGAAACGTTCCGTATGTTTTTGAGGGAAAAAAATAAAGAGATACGGACTGGAGGGTGTTTAGGA
>NZ_SCFA01000062.1 GCF_004210275.1 Rickettsiales endosymbiont of Peranema trichophorum | reverse complement strand
CAATGTTCTCTGTTGTATATAGACTACTTGCTCGGCTCGGCACCAGTCTATCATGGTCTTGACTACCTTCTACACTGCTAGTATATCCAACAGGTTCCACCACCGTGACCTGAGGTTCGTACTCTTCCGACCTCTCTTGGTTATTTTCTTCCGACCTCTCTTGGTTATTTTGATTGTGGAGTATAAGGTCACGTATGATTTCTAGCTCTCCTACACCTACCCCCCCTTGCTCCCCCCTTAGTGCCTCCAACTCTTGCAGAATATCGTGCGCTTCTTCTAATATCCTGTTTGCATCCCGTCCTTTGCGTGTGCTTGGGTCTTGCATACTCTCTCGGTCTGAGCTTGTGGTGGTGCGTTGAAGTATATCTATCTCCTGCTGACTTGACAATAACTGTATTAAATCAGTACTGCGTTTCTGTGTCAGCGCTTGCCTGATATTACCTATATTCAAAGTGTTTAGCCCTAATGTTTTAATAATATCAGATGCTTCCAGCTCTGTTACGTCAGCGAGCTTTGGTAATGTGTCGACAACGGCTACACAACCATCACTATCATGCAGTGATAATGATGGTTTTATTTCTATGATATCTAGATTATTTGCAGTGTTTTCAATAGCTCTAGTTAGTTCTGTATTCCCTACCGCATTTTTACCTTTAGGATCATAAAACAGGACTCGGACCGCGTTATCTGACATTTTCTTTATAACGATACCATACCAGCCATCACCTTCTGAATATATTGGTATTACTGCTGGTACACCACCTTCTGCAGACATTATCCCATTGCTAATACTTTGTGCTATGTTCTGTTGTGTGCATACATTGTATATGCAGCAAATTTGTTTTTTCATCTTCTCTTTTAATAATCTTATAATCTCATTATGTATACTTGCATGTTGTGGCATTAGTCCAAGGCTGCTTTGTATTATTGTTGGTGTATTACTTGTAATCTTAGAAGCTACGTTAGAAGTTTCTGCTACATGATTAGCTTGTAATGCCTTACGCAGTTGTCCAGTAATTTGCTCTTGTTCTACTACATCTCGTATACGTACCAGAACTTCTTGATACAATTTTTGACTTTTCTCCTCCTCTGCATTTATGTTCTTTTCAGTAGGTCTATCTTCATCTCGAGTCTGCGGATTCTTCTGTCTGGACTTCATATTCATTATTTTGTTCCGACATTCTATACAGTTCTTCTTTGCTTCGTTTAAATTACGTTCTAATCCCCTTAACCGACTCATCTCTTCTTCATATTGGAATTGCACAGGCATTATCTCAACATCAAAGCGCGCTACCCTACTTATGTCCGCCTTTACTACCCTCTCTATGTCCGCCTCTAAAGCATCTAACCGCGGCTTTAAAGGACCTCCCCGCCGATGGTATATAAGCTTGCCCATATTGTACACGATGCTCATAAACTGACTTAGTGACTCAACATCAGCTGCCACGTTCATTGAAGGAGCGTAAAAGCCCTCCGGAAAATGATCAAACGAGATCGCACCTACGTTTACAATAATCCCTTGCCTCCTTAAAACCTCTCTTTCAGCTGTACAGCACGCACAACAAAAAGATGGGTTTTTAGGATCAGCATTTGCTATACCAACGTTAAATGTACTTGCCCCACAATATTTCTCTCTCATATACGGTATTGCTTTCAGGTCAACGTGTATCCCATGTTTTGAAATATACCAAGCCTCTTCTTCAGATAATAACTTCACATCTTTTGTTAACAAGTCTCTATGGTCACGAAGCGCATCTAAATCCAATTGACTGAACATTTGATTAACTATCAAGTCACGTATGTCTATATTCTCATTGCTGCCTAACATAGGTGCACTGCCGACTGGAGTTCGTTCTTGTAAACTTTGTACCCACTTCTTTAGCGCAACTAATTTGGATTTGGTCAGTCTTAGTGAACCATACTTCGCATCCAATCTTTTCAATTCTTGTTGTTCTTTAGGTTGCCTCTCCATAGATGATACGCCTGACGACTCCAAATACTTCTCCATCTCCTCGCACACCATACTAGCAGTACCAATACACCTAGTATTCCTATTAATTAGCATTTCATCAAATAACACACATTTATTTGCGCTGCTTGGCTCATCAACAATTGCCTTTAATGCTATCAGTACATCCAGGGTACCATCTTGCCCTCTTTTAACTCTTGGGTCGTGTTTTTTTATGGGATAGTTGGGATCCCCCAACACAACACATAATGGACTATCCATTACTCCATGTACCTCTGTTACTGATGTGTAGGGCTTTGTAGACAACGCACAAGCAATTGCGTTGAGTGCTAGCACCCTGGGCATAACATCTGGAGGATTCAAATCAACTACGTCATAATGATAACCTGTTCTACCAAAATCAACCGGCGTGTACTTAGTACTAGTCCTTACTTCAGCACTTCTAGCACCAGAAAAAATACTACCACTATCCTTCTTGTAGACGTTATCATAAGCCAGCCTGTTATATTCTGCTACCATCTTCCCCCTCTCATAACGTTAGAACAGCCTATGTAAAGTATATATCTTCCTCAGCTTCGTTAAAATGCTAAGGCATCCTCCACATTAACAGCGTCCTGTTCCACTACCTTATACATCTCCTCTAGTCCTGCCCTAACTCCATACAGACCATTTACTACACCACTCATCACCACTGGTACCTGATAGGCGTAAGCATCATCATATATAAGCTCTGAGCATTGACTCCAGATATGCTCCTCTCTTGCCACATCCCATGTATTCATCACTTCACTTTCCTCATCTCTTGATATCTCATTTACATCTTCCTCAAATAATTGAAATACTAATCCGTTGCTACAGCTTTTTACATACTCCAAGACTCTCTCCACTGAGTGCCTTTTCATCACATGTTCCTGCAACCATACAGGTAGTTCTTCAATCCAACCGAGCCAACTCTTCAGTACCTCTACTATAACGTCACTACCGCCGTCCTTTCTATTAGCACTCCGATCTCTAGAGCCCTCGTACACTATAATCTCCTCGCCAATACCATCGCTAGCCCCCTCACTCCTTATACTGGGCTTATTATCTGTTGCTACCATTTGGACTCTCCGGTCTCCATCGCTCTTATCTTCATTGGTGCCGCTATCCTCTGCATCATCATCCTCTTCTACTTTACTCTGCAGTTTTAGCATTTCCTTCTTTTGTTGTTCCTCGTAGTCCTTTAGATATTCTGCCCTATCAAATTCCCTGTATAAACTCTCATCAAGTTTATCAAGCGATTCCTTTGTATATAAAGAATCCAAAAAATATTTTCTTATATACCACCAACCATCATCTGTGGTCACATCCCATCTTGGCAACTCCAGCATATTATACATACGCACAAAATCTTGCCCTTCCAAATCTACCAACGGTATATCTCTGTTATGTTTCAAGTACTCCAATATAACCCCAAACACACTGCCATCCGTCTCTCTGATCATCCCACTTGTTCTTTCTTGACCAAACATCTTACGAATCACACTATCGTATGATTCTATTATTGGCGTCAATATACTCTCAGTATGTGGCGTAGATAAAATCTTATCAACTACATTCGCCCTCCCATAAATGATAGCTTTATATAACGTTAAACTTAACACATCGTCCCGTGACAGGTCATCGCCACTGTGGTTGCTTATAAATCCCTCTATTGCTTCTTCCAAATTTCCATTATCCAGGCCATCACATATCTTTTTAAACTCAGTGTATGTCATTTCTATGTTAAGTTCCTTTGGTTTCATATTTCTCTCCAAATTTATGTTATTTAATCATGACTCTCATCATTCTCTAACATTTAGCCAGTAAA
>NZ_SCFA01000001.1 GCF_004210275.1 Rickettsiales endosymbiont of Peranema trichophorum | reverse complement strand
GATGATTGACGAGGCACAAGGCGAGCTGCTGGAGCTGTTGAGGGCACATATGTCGACAAGCATCAGGAAGCATCAAGCGGCCGTGGGGTCGGGGTCGACGATCAAGGAGCTTGAGCGTGTGGGGAAGGAGCTTGAGGAGCAACGTGAGCACGCGAGAGATCTGCAACAGTGGTTGGAGGAGAAGGACCGGGCGTTCTGCAGTCTCGCAGAGGAGCTGGAGGAGCTGAGCCAAGAGACAGAGGAGAGGATTCGGAAGGCTTCAGCGGAGCAGGCCAGGCATGATTTAGAGCGTTGGGAGACGGTGGAGCGTGGGTTGGAGGAGCGGATGATGATTATAGAAGAGGAGCAGGCAAGTTTCGTTGCGGTTGTGTTGATGTCATCACAAGAAGAACGAGTACTTTTGACCAGCATGAACATGATGATGATGATGAGCACAGCCACCAGCAGCACTATCACTACTACTGCTGATGCTACGACACAAACTGCTACTACTATTAGTACGAGAGAAGATGTGATGACGATGACGATGATAAGAGAGATGATGGATGCCAGCACCAACACCATCACCATCACACCAGCAGCAGAAGTAGCAGTAGCAGCGTCTTCGTCGTCGTCCACTACGGAAGAACACCTCCCCCACCCCCCCACCCCCACACCCCATTTATACTTTTATTTTTATATATATTTATTTATATATTTATTTCATCAATTTTATATTTTTATATGTGCACATAAAAAAATATAAATATATTAATATGTAGTATATTAATAATGATAATGATAATAAATATTGGGATAATAATAATAATTAAATATATGAGAGAGGAGGAGGAGGAGGAGAGAAGGAGGAGAATAGGAGTAGGAGTAGGAGTGAATATGGGGAAAGGGGAAAGGGGAAAGGGGGAAAGGGGTTGTTGGGGAGGGGAAAGGAAGGTGTAGTAGGTATTATTATGGCACCGACAACCACCACCGAGGAAGAGAAGGAGCAGGTATCACGCAGCACCCAAACACAACCACCTCTTCGTCTTCGCCAAAAGAAGCAATACCAGGCGCGTCGCCGTCGCGAGGAGGAGGAGGAGAAAGAGAAGGAGAAGGAGGAAGAAGAAGAGGACAAGAAGAACACCGAAGGGGAAGTCATTATGACCGACGCAATAATGTCGCAGCAGGTGATGAGCAAAATCATAGTAGACGAGAAGGCGGGACGGCTATCTATTTTACAGGAGGAGGACGAAATAATATCAACGTTGGAATTCGAATGGAATAATATAGTTAGCCCAATGCGTATGGGGTTGGCGAGCACAACAAGCACAAGCACAACCAGAAGAAGCATCATCTTCGAAGAAGGGACAGGGAAAGAAGAAGGAGAAGGAGAGGAACAAGAGGAAGAGGAAGAGGAGGAATACGAAGAAGGAGAAGCAGAAGAAGATGATGATGATGGTGATGATGAAGAAGAAGAAGATGCAGAAGAAGAAGAAGAGGAAGGGGAAGAAGACCAAGGAGAAGGAGAGGAGGAAACAACAACAAGAACAAGAAAAACAAGAACAAGAAGAAGAACAAGAACAACAACACAAGAAGGAGAAGGAGAAAGAGAAAAAGAAGCATCCTCCTCCTTGTCCGCAGCAGCTGGTAGGAGGAGGGCTGCAGGATATAACGAGTTGGTGGAACTTATGAAGCTGAGACTGTGCGACGAGAGGGAGGCACAGGCAGCGGAGAGGGAAGAATTTGAGAAGAGGATAAGCGAGTTGCAGGAGCAGCTTTACGAAAGCACGCAGCGTGGGGTTGTGGAGGAGTTGAAGGAAATGGAGGCGTATCGCCGACTGGGTGTTGTGCAGGAGGAGCAGGCCTCACTAATGAGGGAGCTGGCAGCTTGGCAGCATGAGCAGCACGAGGTGTGGCGACGGGCGGCAGCGGCAGCGGCTGTAGCAGAGCAGGGACGACTGGAGGCAGCAGAAAAAGCATTTGCAGCAGCGATGGAGGAGGAGCTGAATGTGCTGAGGAGGACGATGGAGACGGAGGAAGAAGAGAGGAGCGAGCGGATGTTGATGATTGACGAGGCACAAGGCGAGCTGCTGGAGCTGTTGAGGGCACATATGTCGACAAGCATCAGGAAGCATCAAGAAGAAATAACAAATTTCGTTAGAATTGAATTGGAAAATAGTAGTATAAATACATTATACATGAATGTAATTTCAATGAAATGGAAAATAATACCCATTTTTATTTGAGTACAAGAACTGTGATAATGAACGATCAATTATTAGAATTTTTGAGCAATGTAGGCCAATTCTTCCATATTTTAAATCCAATTTGGACTTCAAGAGTTGCAAGTTCTGAAATAAAGGCAGTCCGTCTATTTAAATTAAAATAAATTGAATTATATATTACCACTTGAGATAGGCAGTGGTTTCACGACAAAGGGTTATAGTAGCTATCTTTTATCCCGCAGATGAAGTTGAAGTACGAGAGAGGGCTTTTGATGTCTGCGACTTTTTTTCGTGGTTTTGATACTGAGAGCGTTGTTGCCTTGCGCAATGTTTACAAGGTCGGAGACATGTCATACTCATAAGTTGAGTACCCGTGGATAAAGGGGGGGTACCTTTACCATTAAAGATACAAACACCAGAAGGGGTAATAAAAACTTAAAATATTACCCATTGGTCCATGCTGTCCACAAACCTCCTTAATGGTGGGAAAGTACATTCTAAAAGAATGTCCGTTGTGGCACAGTACCGGCATTACAACCCCAATTAGAGGGTGGGTGGAGGTGTAATACTCATTTTTATTATACCGATAAACTAATAAGAACGAACACAAACCATCAAACAGCTTTCTTGTTTGTTAAGAGGGGTGGTCGTATGAGTTTTATTGTACAAATAAAAACACCTGACACCGAATTTTTGTTTTCCTCTTTGTTTACAAAGTTCGTATTCAACGATTGTTGGATATAATTCATGCTCGCCTGCACCTTTAAGTGCAAATGGTCCTAAAGGAATTGAATGAGATGTTTAAATATCACATTTAACGATAGTTAACCCAATAATAACTCAAAATTCATGTCAAAATAACCGAAAACAGCTTTTTTTTTTTAATAAAGTAAATCCTGAGGCAATAAAACGGGTTTGATTTGGAATAAAATAATCATCTCCCTCAAGAGCTAGCTCATCTCCAACCATTTCATAAACATATTCAGTTAGTACGAATTTTTTTTTCTTTCCGTAAAGTCTGACCACCACTAGCAAGACATTCTAAACTTGTATGTGGTTTACTCTGGCTGCTAAGTTCACTGATGGTCCAAAATATCCATACAGCTGGATAATCGACTCTTCCAGTTCTTCTATTGTACACTTAAAAATACGAGTGTATTCTATACCTACCCACAGAGGCAAGTCTCAGTCAAAGAAGGTATCAACATCCCCTCGATTAATACCAATAAACACCATCATTTAAATATATATTACAACTAAAAACTAGTATCTTCCACAGCGATTCACCATTTGGACAATGTTTACGCACTCGAAGTCCGTTCCACATCGCTTTACCAGACGAACCCACAACATAACTACAATTCTCATCTGGCAATAAAAGTTATCACCAAATCCCTCGAATATACATCCTGTTCGGTTTCAAAAAAGCCCTCTTGGGATAATATCCTTTGATAGTAGTGGTTATATTTATAATTAACTTCCTATATGGGTGCAAAAGTGAAGAGATTTAATAACTTTTAGTCCACTGGGCCATACTAATTTTATCAAAGGATTTTATATCTTTCCCAGCTCCACGGGAAGTTATAAATATAATTTAAGTCAAAAGAATTTATTAGTTTAATGTAATGAGAAATTTTGTCATTGGCAA
>NZ_SCFA01000058.1 GCF_004210275.1 Rickettsiales endosymbiont of Peranema trichophorum | reverse complement strand
CACAAAAGGCAGCTAGAAAGTTTGCATCCCTTGGTTATCCTGTAAAGGAGGTAGAGGGAGGATTTATGACTTGGCAAAATCACAATTATCCTGTTGAAAAGTCATCTTAACGGTTCTCTGTATTGTACTATCTCTTGAGCAAGCCTTGTACATAAAGGATCGTCTTTTAGATCTTGAAGATGGTCCCTCATTGTTCTTCCTGTGATCGGGTGTGTTAACTCTGGTGCTATGTCACAGATCGGCAAGAGAACAAACAAACGTTTCAACATTTCAGGGTGAGGTACATTCAAAGTGCCGCAACCGAGCACTTCCGTCTTAATTATTGAATCTTCAAGCAATAAAATATCGATGTCTATCACCCTTGGACTCCAACGTATGTGAGAGCTTGTTCTACCCATTTTTAGCTCAATTTGCTTACACTTTTGAAGCATTCCAGTAGGTGATAAATCAGAAAATCCAGCTACTACACAATTTAAAAAGTCCTTGTTCCAAGAGCTTGGTGCATCTTTAAGAAGCAAAGCCTTAGATTGGTAAATGCAAGAAATGTCGACAGAGCGAAGAAAAGACATCGCAGAAAGAGCGCCACGGAGGTTCTGAAGCCTATCTGGAAGATTAGAACCCAAGCCTATGATATACCTTCTTAGCAAACTTGATCCAAAGCCGTTTGAGTTTTGCACTTTCTGTAACTAGCCGGCCTGAATACCAAAACGGCCCTAAATGTTGCTGTAAGGAACCGGCCTACCATCCTTGCCATATACAGGCAACCCTGTATCGCTGTATACCGCAACAATTCCTTTGCCGTGACCTATGCGTGTACCATTATAAAGTGCTGGTTGGACGGCTTTTCCTCCTATCTCCTTTACTTTTACGTTTGCTTTACGCGCTTCGTTGTCGTTCTTTGAAATTTTTTTTGCCATATCTATTTAGTGTCAATAAAATGTTGCCGAAGATTAAAGGACTATTGGTCGGTCTGTCAAGAAATGATTTACAACGTCCAAGATTTGTAGGTTGTCTACAAGCTTTTTGCTTACTAAACACAATGTAGCTTGCGACCACCCCATTTTAACACTTATGATTTGTTTGGCAATTATAAATTTGTTTGACCGACAAATAATATCAGTGTATACACAAATAACTCTATGTAACAAAGCTGCTTCAATATAAGCGGGTGTAGCTCAATGGTAGAGTTCCAGCCTTCCAAGCTGGCTGTGTGGGTTCGATTCCCATCACCCGCTCCAGCTTGATCACTTGCCGTTTAGACAAAAGTTAAAGGAGTGTAGCTCAATCGGTAGAGCACCGGTCTCCAAAACCGGGGGTTGGGGGTTCAAGTCCTCTCGCTCCTGCCATTGTTGGAACTTTTGGTATGAAAGTTATAGACACCTTGATTTGCTTTGTGATATATACTGATTTACCGTTAGGGACCTTAGTTCAGTTGGTTAGAACCCACCGCTCATAACGGTGTTGTCGTAGGTTCAAGTCCTACAGGTCCCACCACTGATTTCGTAAGTACAAAGCTGCATATGCACATAGTTGTTATAGGAAGTGGGTATGTTGGGATTGTCACCGCAGCCTGTTTCGCAAAGTTTAATCTCAAAGTGACCTGCGTAGATCACGACCAGGACAAAGTACGAACTCTGGCCACTGGTCAAGTACCGATATACGAACCTGAGCTTGAAGCCTTGGTACAAGCAGGTATACAAAGCGGGAACCTCTCTTTTTCAAGCGATAAAAGCATTATAGGAAGCGCTAATGTGATAGTCGTAGCTGTAGGCACACCATCGGGGCCTGACGGCACAGTAGAGCTGTCTTATCTTCATTCTGTCGTAGATGATATTGTGCAATATTCTATATCCGACAAGATTGTCATGATTAAGTCTACAGTACCTGTAGGGACTGCTCAGGATGTTAAGAGAAGGCTTAATCAGCGCTTAAAACACATTCAATTTCAGGTTATATCAAACCCAGAGTTTTTGAGAGAGGGCAATGCTGTACAGGACTTTTTGCATCCCGATCGCATTGTCATCGGATGCGACGAATCGTATAGACAAAACCCAAAAGAGATAACCACGATATATTCTTCAATAATTGATTCGGGCACCCCAATATTATTTACCGATAATCAGACTGCTGAACTTATCAAATATGCTGCAAATGGCTATCTAGCAATGCGACTTTCCTTTATCAACGAGATCGCCAATATTGCCGAGAAGTGGAACGCAGATGTATGTGATATCAGCAAGGGTATTGGAATGGATAAAAGAATAGGTCCCGAATATCTGAAGCCTGGCCCTGGGTTTGGTGGCTCCTGTTTTCCAAAGGATACGCTAGGGCTATTAAAAACCTCAGAACAGTGTGGTGAACATAGCCTACTTGTGGATGCAACGATTAGGTCAAACGACATGCGAAAGGAACGTATGCTAAAAAAAATTACAGATGCAATTGAGGATGGTGAAGACGAGAAGACAGTAGCTGTTCTAGGTCTTGCTTTTAAAAACAATACAGATGATATGAGGGACAGCCCTAGCATCAGTATCATAGAGCATCTGTTAAAACTAAACACAAGAGTTCAAGTATACGATCCAAAAGCTTTAAAAGAAGGATTTAAGATATTTGGTGATAAAATTACATACTGTACAGATCTATATCAAGCTGTCACAGGAGCTTCTGGGATTGTCATAGCGACCGAATGGTCTGAGTTTGCATCTATGGATTTAAAGCTCGTGAAACAGTTGGTAAAAAAGCCTGTCATTGTAGATTTAAGAAACATTTTGTCGTTGACGAATATGAGAAATACAGGTTTCCGTTATGTCTCCATTGGCAGACCAAACTTGAATTGAATGTAACTCCATCTTTCAGATATTTCTAAATATTTTAACGCACATTCAATGTCATTTCATTTGTTTTTATGCTATATTGAAGGAGGTACAATAAACAATTGGTGTGGCAGATATGATGAGTGCCAAAGAAATATTTCAAGAAGCAATGGGAGGTGTTTTGCCGGATCAATACAGCACGAGTTGTAAACTAACGCAAGGACAATCCGCAGCAGCTGCGCTATTGGGAATTCGAGATTCCTTAGAAATCAGTCTCAGTGAAGCTGCACAAGAATTCCATATATGTACTATTGGAACTGAAGATAGAGCGGCCAGTATCGAACAAGAGACGTTCGAAGCGCTATATAGTTCGACGATTGGAGAAGCTATGTGGGCACACAAACCCTTATTTTTTCCTGTTTCAGATGGTCACCATCTCGTGTTGGTTGGGCTTGTACCAAAATATCCGAATGATCCCACAAACAAAGAATATGCGATTGTATACGCAAATTCGATGCCAGATGACCTTCCTGGTAACGAGAATAATCCTAACAGCAGAACAGGCTTAAAATTTTTGGAAGCCTTGAAGGAATACTTGAAGACGGTCTTGGGTCGTAGCGCTGATGTCTGGAATGTGTCCCGCGACCAACAGTATGATGAATGCTGCGGCCTTTCTGTTGCAAGTAATATAGCCAAGATCGCAGAATGTTGTACACAGTATTCAAAGCTTGATAAGGATTTAATTCAAAGTGCATTGCCTGCACTGTCCGCCACTCCCGAAAGGCCTCAGTATTATTTACCTCGTGGTGAAGCACTTTTTAGTGCATTGCGTGACACCAAACTGGACTATAACATTGCACCTAAACAGCAAAAGGTGGAGAACGGAATCAAGATAATACTAGAGCTTCTGAAGCATGAAGATAGTCCCCCTAATAAGTCAGCACCCGAACTGAAGTCTAAAGCGGAAGTGAGAAAGGACAACGTTGAAATTATCAAGGATATTTTGGTGCAAATTAATGTTCAAAAGCATTTGAAGGACAGTACGAACTTAAGCAATCTATTGTTGGAGCTTAATGAAAAAGGCTATGGAAAGGACATTGCGATGGTTAAACATTCAGCAGAAAAAATAAAATTAGAGCAAAAAAGTACTGAAAGATTCGTGGGAGGATCTATAAAGAGTTAGATGACCTAACCTGTTTCCCGAAGTCAATGGCTTAAAAGATCTTTTGCGGCGAGACTATGGTATCGCATTTCGCCCAAGACATTAGTGCGCTTTTGTATTTTGTATCCGGTATTGCATTAGTGGATGAAGAGAGCAAACTACAAAACGAGGTCTGGTAGGCTTCTTAATCGTAACGTCACAGATAGTTTAATTCTTACTCCAAGACTAAGAGCTTGTTTTCAAACATAGATTAAGGTGAATATTGTTGTATAATCTTAAGAAGAGGATTGTATGAGAAGCAAT
>NZ_SCFA01000009.1 GCF_004210275.1 Rickettsiales endosymbiont of Peranema trichophorum | reverse complement strand
AGAACAAGAAGCTGTTTGGAGGTAACATAGGCTGCATCAGTTACCACACCACAAGAGAAGAAAAGACGAATGAAAGGTACTTATTTGCATTGTCGTACGTCTTTATAGAACTGCCGAAGTTTAAGAAGGGAGAGGATGAGCTAAGTGGCATAGAAGATGAGTGGCTATTTTTTTTAAGTAGGTCAGAGGAAGTGAAGGAGCCGCCTATGTGTACGAAGGACGAGCACATATTAGAAGCGTATAAGGAGCTAGAGAGGTTTAACTGGAGTGATGAATCATATGATGCATATGTGAGGGCGAGGTTATTGCTTGACGGACAGGAATACACCATAGACGAAGCAAGACAGGAGGGCATAGAAAAGGGTATTGCATTAGGTACAGAGAAAGGAATCGCGATAGGCACGGAGAAAGGCAAAGCTGAGGGAATTGCGATAGGCACCGAAAAGGGTAAGATGGAGATAGCAGCGAAATTGCTGAAGAAAGGGATGAGTATATCAGAGGTCAGTACTGTGACTGGTTTACCTGAAAGTGTGATATCAGGTATTTTGCAATGAATATATCATATATTAGCTGCTTTGTTGTCATTTTTAGACCTAGAGGTAGTTAGAGGCCCTCGTAGTATCTATAACATTTGCATACCCTTCTATCACCTTGCCCAGTCTCAATATCGTCTCTTCATCATATGATTGACCTATTAACTGCAGGCCTAAAGGTAGTTGTTCACCAGCGCTGAATCCAGCCGGAACAGAAAGAGCAGGTAACCCAGCTAGACTTGCAGGAACCGTTAATAGATCGTTCAAATACATGGCTATAGGATCATCCATTTTGTCGCCCATCGGAAATGCAGGATAAGGTACCGTAGGAGTTAGTATTGCATCAACTTTCTTAAAAGCAGCTTGAAAGTCGTCATATATTAGACGTCTCAACTTTTGAGCTTTTACATAATAAGAGTCATCATCTCCTCCATATAGTATGTAAGTACCTCTTATTATTCTCCGTTTGACTTCTTGCCCAAATCCCTCCGCTCTAGTGTACTCATACATCTCATCTATATTTTTCACTTGCATCTGTGTCCGTAGGCCATATCTTACTCCATCATAGCGTGCTAGATTTGAAGAGGCCTCCGCTGGTGCTATTATGTGATATACTGGAAGTGCATACCTTGTGTATGGTAGAGAAATATCTATAATCTCCGCCCCCTCGGATTGCAGCCACTCGATCGCTTTCCTCCAAAGATTGGTAATGTCATCAGGAAGATCATCGCTCTGGTATTCTTTTGGAATACCAACTTTAAGGTTTTTGATGCCCTGATCAAGAGAAGTACTCCAACGTGGTACAGCAACTTTCGCCGACGTAGAATCCTTTGGGTCATAACCAGACATACCCTCTAGTATAAGAGCTGCGTCTTCTATATTCGTTGCTAATATACCAGCTTGGTCCAAAGAACTTGAAAAGGCTATGATGCCCCATCTTGAGCATCTACCATATGTCGGCTTAATGCCCACAATCCCACAAAATGAAGCAGGTTGTCTTATGGAACCACCAGTATCTGTTCCTAGTGCCCCAATACAAAGCCTTGCGGCTACCGCGGCCGCCGAACCACCAGATGAACCTCCAGCAACCAATGGTGTATCTTTTTCCGTATTTCTTTTCCATGGGTTGATAGTGTGAGGGTAGCAGGAACTGGTGGTGGTAGAAGAACCCATTGCAAATTCATCCATGTTTGTCTTGCCGATCATGATCGCTCCATGCTCAAAAAGCTGGGATGTGACTGTAGATTCATATGGAGGCTTAAAACCTTGCAAGATTTTTGAGCCAGCGGTTGTCAGAATACCTTTAGTACAAAATATGTCTTTGACACCTATTGGAATACCTTCTAAAAATCTTGGAGACCCTTGCTGTATACGAATATCAGAATCTACAGCTTGCTCTAGTGCCTTCTGTTTTGTTAAAGCTGTAAAGGCATGTAGATGTGCATGGGCTTCGGCACGCTGAAGATAAGCTTTTGTCAACTCCACCGCAGTAATCTGTTTGGTGAGTAGCGCTTTTCTGATTCCAGATATGTTCAGACTTAGTAGATCGAGCATAAGATATTTCAATAACAGTAACAATAAAAAGCAGTATAGCGGTCGATAATATTTAGTGCAATAACTCTCGTGACAACAACTGTAAAATATCAGTGATTTGACAATATCACATCTATCATTGAAATGTAGTGCTGATTTTGATAAGGTGCTGGTTAGTCAAATGCAATAGTCATCTCAAGCGGGGTCTTATGTCCATTCGCTACTTAGACGATGTTTTACACGTTGAGAATGTAAGTCTCAGAGAGTTAGTAACAGTTCACCCAACTCCTTTTTATTGCTACTCTACTGCTCATATCATCTCTCAAGTCTCTAGCCTCCGCAATGCTTTGCAAATGGATGGAGTGCTTATAGCGTATGCTTTGAAGGCAAATTCTAATAAGTCCATAGTATCACTACTAAGTAAACTGGGATGTGGGGCGGACGTGGTGTCCGGATGGGAAATAAGAAAAGCGTTAGATGCTGGTATAACGCCTGAGAAGGTTATATTCTCAGGCGTCGGTAAGACAGCAGAGGAGATAATTTACGGATTAAACAATGAGGTGGGGCAGTTTAATGTCGAGTCCTTTGAGGAGTTGGAGCTGTTGAATAGGTTGGCAGGAATTCATAATAAGTCACCTAATGTTGCCATTAGGATCAATCCGGATGTAGACGCATTTACACATAGTAAAATTACAACGGGCCTCAAAAGCTCAAAATTTGGGATCGCATCTGAGCTGGTGCTGGAGTTTTTACCACAGTTGAAGCAGTATACCAATGTGCGAATTGTCGGGCTATCTATGCACATAGGCTCTCAAATCTCTCAGCTGAGTGTATTTAATAACGCTTTTAAAGAGCTAAGGCACTTGGTGGAGCAGTTTGCAAAATTTGGCATAACAATAACTACAGTGGATTTTGGAGGCGGTATAGGAATTCAGTATACCGATGAAGCTACAATTGACATTGGTAAATACGCGGAACTTTTAAAGTTGATTGCTGGAGGTTTGAATGTAAAAGTCATAATAGAGCCTGGCAGATACGTGGTTGGAAATTCTGCGGTTCTTGTCTCAAAGGTACTGTATGTCAAGAAGGTTGCTGGTAAGACTATACTGATTATAGATGCTGGTATGAATGATTTCATGAGGGTCACTCTTTATGAAGCTGTGCATTCAATGCTACCAGTGATCAGACTGGACGGTGAGGAAATAGAATATAAGGTAGTTGGCCCGGTTTGTGAGAGTGGTGATTTTTTTAGGGAATCAATACATTTGAACAAGTTGACGTCTGGAGATCATGTTGTGATTACAGGTGTTGGAGCATATGGATATGCAATGTCTAATAACTATAATGCACGTCCTAAGGTTGCTGAGATTTTGGTGGATAGGGCTGAGAGCAAAGTGATTAGAAGAAGAGAGACATACGAGGAATATGTAAGTTTAGAGTAGTGTCATCGTTGTAATAGTGTTGAGGTTCACGTCAAAGCTCCTCTTGTCATCATCCATATTTAAGTGCAATCGTTGCTAGCAAAGAAAAACTAGCAATATATACTAGCCAGGGGTACAATGAGTGCAATATATGGGATAAAATACCAGACGCATGAAATTACCGGTAGGAGTCAGCGATTTTAGAGAAATAGTAAGAGACGGGTATGTATTTACTGACAAGACTCTTTTAATCAAAGAAGTGTTGGAAGATGGGGCTAAGGTGATTTTAATCACCAGGCCTAGAAGATTTGGAAAGACACTCAATCTGTCTATGTTGTACTACTTTTTAGATCATAATCAGCCAAAAGATAAGAATTTGTTTGAGCAGCTGAATATAGGTCAGGATAAAGTTTTTTGTGAGGAGCATCAAAACAAATATCCAGTGATATTCATATCGTTCAAGGATGTGAAGAAGTCGCGCTATAAAGATGCGTACGCGAATATAGTATCGTTGATCAGTAGGTTGTATGGGCAGCATAGATACTTGCTAGAATCTTGTTGTTTGAGTGATAATGAGAAGAGAGTGTTTAACCGTTTGTTGTACAAGACAGGCAAACGTTCAGAGCTTGAGGAATCACTCCAGTGTATATGCATCTACATACACAGGTATTGTGGCAAGAACCCAATTATATTGATAGACGAGTACGACACGCCGATACAAGAGGGGTATTTGGAAGATTACTATAATGAAATTACAGAGTTAATGCGTGGTATACTAGGGCAGGCATTAAAGGATAATAGGTATCTGACAAAGGCCGTGGTCACAGGAATCACTCGTATCTCTCAGGAGAGTTTGTTTTCTGGATTAAACAACATAGAGGTGTACTCGTTATTGAGAGAAGACTATGGGCAATACTTTGGCTTTACCGAAGAGGAAGTGCTGAAGCTACTGGAAGAAACGAAGGAAGCAGTATCGCTTGATGC
>NZ_SCFA01000083.1 GCF_004210275.1 Rickettsiales endosymbiont of Peranema trichophorum | reverse complement strand
GAAAGTATGAGAGTGAACCGAGACACATCCTTAAGTGCAACGCCAGAGGATTTTCCTCTGTTAGATACCTTAATGGAGTGGACTAGTGTGTCTTCATGGTGCTGTGGATCAGGCTATAATGTAGTTTGTCATTAAAATTAATAGCGATAGTGCCGAATTGATGATGGCTATATGTGAGCTGCATCAATTTAGAGGGGAGTATAGAATATGGGGGTAGTATGCCGTGCAAAGTTTGTGATGGACCTGGGGGGTTGCCGGTCCATTTTGGGGTGGGACATCGTGTTGAGCCCTTAGATGTTTCTAAAGAACTGAAACTACGATCAAAGAGCTTAAACTTAATTGCTAATACGTTTTCTACAATACCATATACATCGATTGTAGAGAGTCCTGGCCAGGACGTTTTGCATCTTTGTGTGAGTGATCAGGCAGGAGCGATCACTCATGAAAAGGTTCCTGGGATCTTTGAAAGTTTAAAAAGCCTTGCTACTGCTACGGTTGGGACCACTGAAGGGGTAGGTAACAAACATCGATTAAAGCGTCAGCTATTACAGCAAATGTATGATGTGGATAACCCCCAACTGATTGACATTATGAAGCACTTGGAAGATGGGAGGGCTAGTAGAGATGTTTTACAAGAATCGGCTGATGCTATAACACTTCTGGTAGAGGTCCAGGCAAAGCTATGTTCAGTAGACGAGCTTCCTGATCCATTAGTTGATCTAATAATAGATACTATGTTTCCTCCACCAGATTTGTCGCTGCTTATAGAATCTGGACTGTTGGAAAAACAAATTGTTTTATTACCTTCTGAGAGGGTGGTAGCTATGGGTAAAGGTGTACATGTTGATTTTAAAGCCATTCCATATTTGATCGAAAGGGATGGTAGTACAGTTTTTAATGTTGGTCTAGCGAGTGCCAAGGCATTTGATGAGAATGGGAACAGAGTTCTGCCGTATTGTTGTGCATGTTGTTCTGTAGAGAGAGAAGTGTTATGTGTGGATAAGGGTGTAACTATTAATGTCTCCGGCATTTCTTATGACAACTTCCCACAGGGACTATACAATCTTTCCCCGTATATCAAAAATGATACGGGGCTACAGGCACACCACATGAACATGCTGTACAATGTGGCGAGTATGGGGCGTAGTCAATCATCTGATGATTTGGAGAGACTAACAGAGGAAATGTTTCATGCTTTAGACGATGCAGGACTCAAATATGACAGCAATCTGATACCTTTACAGTTGAGATACGAGAAGAGCAATGCTTTATATGTCAAAGAAGAGAGAAGGCTATCAGAAGGATTGGGGACATACAAGACACTGCAAGAGACTCAAAAAATTGCCGAGCAGCATCTTGAGAGGGGCGCAAGGGTGAGAAGATCTATTGATCAAAGTCGGTACGAGGAGGCGGTGCAACGGAGAGAAGCGTGGATAACGCGCGTGCAAGAGGAAAACAAGTCAGCTTCTGAAAAGCTCCAAAAAATCAAAGCAGAAAAAGAAAGATTACTGACAAAGTTAGAAGCTAGAGCAATACCAGTAATAGGGGCCACTGCTATAGGTACCTCTCAGGTAGAGCAAGTAGTGATCAGGAAAGAGCCAGAAGTGATGACTGACCAGGTTCAGGCGTTTGTGCCTACGACTTCTGGTCCTGCAGTACAAGGAGAAATAACAGCACTCATGGAAACAGGACCAGATGAAACAAGTGAGAAGGGGGGGGCCAGGAGGAGGAGGAGAAGAAGAAAGACAACAAGAGCTCATAATGATCTAGCGGAATCAGCACAAACACCGTCAGGTAGTGACCCGGAACAAGCGCTTGTGCCTACGACTTCTGGTCCTGCAGTACAAGGAGAAATAACAGCACTCATGGGAACAGCACCAGGTAAAAGAACTGACAATAATGTTATGCGCAGTAACATTAGCCAAGACGATACACAAAGTAATTTTCAAAGCGTGGAAGGCAGGGAGGAAGAAAATAACCACATCAACGAACAACAAGAGCAGCGCGTTGTACTAGATCTACTGCAATGTGATTTGCAAATAATAATAAAAATGGTAAATAGCGTGCAGGAGGAGGTAGATAACAATAATAATATGACATCGACGTTGAAGCAGGAACGAGATTCGGCGTCTATTATGCTCATGAGTGCATGCACGAAAGTAGCAAATGCACAAAATGATCGACAAAGAAAAGCATTGAATAAAACGCTAGATTATCTAGAGGAAAAAATGCGCTCTGTTAATACACAAATAGGGACGCTACTAGATGAGATGCAGGAAAGACGAAGGGAATTGGCAGAGCTTAAGGCTGCCCAAGCTGTCCTAGAAGGAGAAATTAAAAAGATAAAAAGCGAGGTGGGTATAGAACACCTGAAACGCTATGAGAAAAGCACACTAGAGTCAGGACGGAACTCTGGAGAATTGAGCGGGAGTATAAGCCTGCGCAACGAGTCTAAACAAGCTCTCATAGAAAACATGATCGATAACTCAAAAAGCTGTGTGGCCAAGGATATGGATGAAGCAATGCACGAGCAGGGTAATGGGAGTTGGACGGACAGGGTCCAGCATCATCAAGGACATGTAGAATTGATAGGAGAGAACCATGAGGAGCACGGTAGAAACATACAGGATTTGATATCAAGAATAGAGAATGGAAAGCTTGAGAAAAATACGGTGATATGTTTAGAGCGCAAGCAATTTGGGGAGAATTTGGGTATGAAAGATGTCATACTGTTGTCAAAGATTGTTGAACACAATGAACGGAATCAGAGTGATCAAATTGTGCTACCTGAAGGGATGAGGGAAAGTCCTATATACCAAGACGCATTATTATACTCAAAAGCAAAGGAGCATGGTATCAAGGTGGTAGGAGTTGAGGGTAAGGGTTTTAGAGCATGATCAGCATTCACCTTCATATAATCAGTGTAGAGAAGACAGTATAATAACAACGCTAGAAGGCCTTGCACTTCGTCATGATAATGTGGTATGCGTTATTGGTGATGCTCATGTTCCAAGATTACAGAGGACGTTGAAGGCTAGTATTCCTAGAAGGTAGTGTTGTGTGTATTATTTGAATAGTAGTTATTCTGGTGTACGGAATCTTTTTGGAGTGCTACAATAAACATCAAACGTAATAACAAAGAAAAACACATGCCACAAAAGTCAGGAAAAAGAACAAGAGTCATGTACAAGGACGTACATATGATCAATCCTTTAATTGACATAGCGTTTAAGAAGATATTTGGAGTTGAGACGAATTCTGACATACTGATATCACTTTTAAACTCTATAGTATCTGAGGAAGATCAGATAAGCGAAATAGAGATATTAAATCCGTATAACGAAAGGAACTTTAAGAAAGATAAGCTATCTATTTTAGATGTTAAGGCAAGGAACAAGCATACGGGTACGTATTTTTTGGTAGAGATGCAGCTAGCAGATGAGCTAGACTATCACAAGAGAGGGTTGTATGGTTGGGCGAGAGTATACTCTAATCAGATAGGGGCATCAGTGAAGTACCGTGATCTGAAGAGAACGATAGCGATACATATATTGAACTTTACGGCAATAGACTATGAGAAGGAGAAGGGGTGGAGCGTATATGCACCGAACAAGTATCATCATAGATTTGTGCTGCTGGACAAGGATACACATGTAGGAGGATTTAAGGACATAGAGATACACACGATAGAGCTAAGCAAATACGGAGAGGAGGAGTCTGAAGATATAGATGAAGTATTAAGCAAAGCAAAGGAGATGCTAGACAAGTGGCTGGCGGTATTGACGAAGTATGCATTGATGGATCCGGAGAGGTTACCGAAGGGTCTATGGGTACCGGAGATGAAGAAGGCGTTGCGAGTGATGAAAGAGATGCAGATGAACGAAATAGAGAGGGAGGTGTATGAATCGCACTTAGCTTTTTTAAGATTTGAGGACTCAGCGTTTGAGAAGAGGTACTACGACGGAGTCGAAGAAGGCAAAGCGATAGGCACGGAGAAAGGGAGAACAGAGGAGAGGTTATCGATAGCGAGGAATTTGCTGAGTTTAGGAGTAGATGTAAAGAAAGTTAGGGAAGCGACTGGGTTATCGGAGGGAGAGGTTGATGTGCTTTTGGAGAAGGGCAGTTGAAGATTTTTTAAAGTATACTGAACTTAGGGTACCGTGGAGAAACGTCCGTAAATACACGCTAAGGAATTGAGAGATGTCTAGGCTTGCCCCTCGTAAGTTCGTAAGGGGAGCTATAAACTAGGTAGGATGGGGACTGTAAGGTATGCACAAACTCCGGCAAAATCCAGGGTGGAACTAGGCTGTCCATTCGTCAAAAGTCTAGATTTTGAATATCTGTATTAGAGTGCTGGTCTCAATTCCCGTACGATTTATGTTTTTTGCCAAGGCTTATGAGGACGTCAGCTTAAGTGTGTAAGTGAGGGTGATTTTATACCTTAATTCTATCTGGAAAGAAGATACAAAATTGGTTTAAGGCAAGTTGCCATTCCCTAATAGGCATTGTCCACTTTT
>NZ_SCFA01000060.1 GCF_004210275.1 Rickettsiales endosymbiont of Peranema trichophorum | reverse complement strand
AAATTAACTGTTAAATTAAGGTATTTAATTGGCCAGCTCAAACTGGCTATATACTAGCCTATTCGCTGGCCAATTTATACCTCCATTCTTTCATATCAACTTACACACTTATTCTTACGTACCCTACTTGACTGATTTGCAATTAGAGAACCAAGACTACCATTCTCATCACTTTTAGGCCACGTAAACTTCCCACTATCAAGGCACTTGTAAAACAAGCAATAACCCTGGCCGTCCCACCATAATATTTTCAGCTTATGAGCATTCTTACCACGAAATACAAACATCGCTCCACTACACACTTGGTCTGTAACAAGACCACTAACTAAGAGTGTGAGACGATTAATACCTTTGCGCATGTCAGTAAAGCCAGTGCAAAGATATATCTTGCTAGTATTATGATCAAACATTACCCCTCCAGTGCTTTCAGTATGTTCATTAGCTTGCTGCTATTAACTTTACCCTCAAGTACAAATGAAAAATCACTGAATGTTAATGATGCTTTTTGTAAGATTGCAGTCTGCGGTAATAAAGGTTCTGAACCAGTAACTGCTACCTCTAAAAACTTTGGCCTACAATCCATCTCTGGTACTTTTGTCTTTGCTAACTCTCTTTCTTGCCTAAGCCATTTGTGTATCGTCGATGTATGTATAGAGTGTGCTTTTGCCAGCTTAGTTATAACACATCCTGGTATTCCTCTTGCTTTCAATATCTTAGCCTTTTGTTCCGCGTAAAACGCTTGTGACAATCTTCCGCCCATATTAGCTCCTTATTGACAATCATTACAGAAACATACCAGATACTATTAGACCTCGATAGTCCACCTTTACCGTACGCTTACCATGGACACAAGAGAGTATACTAATGGTAAGATGCCTAGACACAACAAACGGTGTAGCATTTAAGAGTCTCCTTTCAGTAAAATTGCGCAACTTTGGTTTTGAGTTGGGGTATGGTTGGCGCCATAGGTAGTGGTACATCTTTTGTATTCATGTTAGAGTGACCAAATAAAGTTAAGAATCAACCTTCTCAATCTCTGAAAAGCCTGGTGGGCAAAAACTCCATGTCCTTCAAACACTTCTTGAAATCTGTCAATAAAATTTTTCGTGCGTAGACCCTGTCTTGGGAGGACATAGTGCTTGACATAGCTATATTCTTCCCCAATATTCTGGGCGTACGTTTCTCTTGATACAGAGTTCGGCACAGATATAGATGTGTTTAAATGGCAGTTATGCAAAATTATCTAGAACTAATTAGACCTGATCTTCTCATCGTATTTTTCTACCTAGTGGCGTGTCTGGTTCTTGGTTTTTATAAGGTTGGGACCCTCAAAAACATTAAGGAATATACTCTAGGTACTGGTGGTTTTACCAACTTCGCCTTAATTGCAACATTATTTGCAACTTATATAGGAGCTGCTAGTACAACCGGAACCATAGAGGAAGTATATAACGAAGGTGTACTCTTCATCATTATACAAGCTGCAGAACCAATACCTTGGTTTATTGCTGCATATGTTTTCGGTAGAAATATAGAGCAATTTAGGGGCTGTATCTCTATAAGCGATATTATGACTAGGCTATATGGCGCACCCGGTAAGTGGGTTACGAATGTTTCCTCGATATTATTATCGCTTGGAGTCGTTACCGCCCAAGTAACGGCTATTGGCTACGTTTCTAACGCATTGCTAGGTGTCTCAAATCTCACTGGGGTACTTGTAGGTTTTGGTATAGTTACACTATACTCTATCTTTGGTGGTATAAGGTCTGTTGTTGCCACAGATATACTGCAGTTTATCGTGTTCTATATAGCTTTGCCTATACTGTGCATCATTTCACTGCAAGAATTAGGAGGTCTAGCAGTGTTAGCTGCTAAGTTACCACCTTCACACCTTACATTAGACTTCTCAGGACAAAAAGGAGTGATGTTCGCGGCATTATTGTTTAACTACCTTTGCTTACCTGCTGTTGCTTCAGGTACTTTTATACAAAGATTCCTCATGGCACAAAGTTCAAAGCAGCTTACTTATTCTTTAATTATTGTTGCTTTGATGGCATTCTCCCTTAATGTCATCATATGCCTGATTGGGTTGGTCGTTCGAGTCAAAAATCCAGACCTTGATTCTGGTACTGTGTTCTTTCATTTTATTACAACTAATCCTACTCTTTCAACATGGATGGTGGGTCTTATAATAGCAGGAATATTGGCGGCCATTATGTCTACTGCAGACTCATGGCTAAATACTACTGCCGTACTGTGTGCGCATGATATCGCTAAAACAGTGCTACCAAATCTCACCTCAAAGCAGGAGTTGTTGATCGCCCGTCTCTCTACTCTAACAATTTCTGTCGTATCAATTTTCATTGCTCTCAAGGTTACAGCTATACTGTCTTTTTTGTGGTTCATATGGAATTTTTGGGACCCTTTAATCCTTATGCCTCTTATAGTTGGTTTCTTAAGATTTAGAACAAATAGCTTCTCTTTTATTATTTCCTGCATCTTTGCTGTCTTATCAATAGCTGTTGTTGCTTACTTCTTAGGGACCCTAGATCTCATAACATCTAGTGCAGGTATGATGGGAAGCTGTGTAGGCTTGTTTGTTGGACACTATGTGCAGGTATATTTAGGTGTAGAAATGCCTACACCTCCCATTGCTCCTATAACAAGAACGCGCTGGGGACTTCATACCTTAGTTGCTTTCTTTAAGTACCTTTCACCGTCTGGTATGATGTACACGTCTAAAGTACTTTTAGCCAAAAGTATGCTACCGCACTATGTTTCTTACATTATTATATTCTTATACTCCACATATGTGCTCACGCAAATATACGAACCTCTGACAGGCCCACTGTCCAGAAACCTAATCATACAATTGTATCTTATTAACTTATCAGTATCTGCTATTGGAATTATAAGAGAGTTGATAGACGGCACCTTTTTGAGACGATATGTGCCGTTGTATTGGGCTATACTCATGACTTTGGCTTTACCTTTAGCATCCGTGTATGGACTGTTATTGAAACCTTTTGATTCTTTTTACGTCATCAACTTTATTATCTCCACCTTTGTATTTGCACTCCTTGTGGATCTAAGGGCATTTTTGACGTTGGGTACTGTAGGAGTGTTGATAGCTTCCGGAGCATACACATTACTTCAACCTGGACCAAAGTTTCATATAGAGCACTTGTCGGTCATTAGTGCAATTCTATACAGCATGTTTGGGATAGTAACGGCTATATTAGTGAAACAATTTCAACTTGTTGAATCACTGAAGTTAAAAATATTTGGTGGAGCAATAGCACATGAGGTGCGGTCGCCTTTTATCAACACTCAGGCATCTGTGTCACTTCTGAATAGCCTGTTAAAAAGAGCAGTACAACGTTCTCAAAGCAATGCCAATGTCTCACTATTGCAAGATGATGTGGAAGAGATGTTAGAATTGTTGGAGGAAACAAATGAGATCTCTAAAGAGGGGCTTGATACTATAGACATGCTGTTAGCAAGAATTAGAGGAGAAAACGGTGCGGATGACGTAGAGTGTTATGTGATGAGGAAGTGTATTAAAAGTGCGCTATTGGAGCATCAATTTAAAAATTACTTAAATAACATCAGATTTGACCAAATAAATGACTTTACGTTTAAAGGTTCATGGAAATTTGTAAGACACGTGTTGATCAACATTATTAGTAATGCGGTTAAGTACGGAGGGCCAAATGTTTTGATTCACATTAGAATGGAGGATCATACTGTCTTTATTAGGGATAATGGTAAAGGGATATCTCCCGAGGTGTTACCATACATTTTTGATATGCTGTACAGTGGTGAGAAAGGAGGTACAGGGATAGGATTAGCGTTTTGCAAGGATGTAATGGAGCAGCTTGGAGGGGGTATTAGGTGTATCTCAGAGTTGGGTGAATATACGGAGTTTATACTGTCTTTTCCAGAAGTTGGAGACGATACAAAAAGGTAGCCTGGTAATGTCTATTTCTGTACTTGTCGTAAGCGTACTGTTAAGGTTTCAATTACCCACAAGTTTTGGTACGTTAAAACATGTACTGGAGCGACCTCGTAAAAAAATAAAAATAGTGGGACCTGTGGAAGCAATTATCGGCTGAATTAGAAGCATCGTGTGCTTTGAATCAAATGGTTTGACTAATACAAATATTTAGCACATATGGGAGCGTAACATTATTGTAACAATAAAATAAGGTAGTTTATGCCTATTGATAATATCAATCTACTGAATTTACCAGTCTCCAAAATGTTCACGATCAGTGGTGGAATCAGTCTTGTGGGTAATAGTAAGGATTTAGCTCTGGAGAATACGGTGGCAGCAAAATAATTTCGATATTGCTTGGTATCGATAGGTCTTTAGCCTTATGCCATCCAGCGCAATCCATCACAATAAAGGCCTTGCTCTGCCAAAGCCACTCAGACATTTGCTCCAGAAATATGCTCATACATTCTTTAGTCCGTGCGTCAGAAGTGATGGAGAGGAGAAGGGATGAGGGGTTGAGGAGATAAAATGGATTGAAAATCCATAAGAAAAGTGTATTAGATAGGCAGAAAGCTTATGGATTTTACATATCAGATATGCCAATAGAAAACAAAGTTT
>NZ_SCFA01000027.1 GCF_004210275.1 Rickettsiales endosymbiont of Peranema trichophorum | reverse complement strand
AAAGGTTAAGGCGGAGGTGATAAGAAAAGCCATGGCATTTAACCTGTTAAAGGCCCTAAATCTGAGTGTGAAACCTACTTGATAGGAGAAAAAAGGGACTCTTATTATGTTGTGTTAATTATTTATAATAAAGTACTCCGATAACTTAACATAGTCTGACAAAATATAACACAATGTTCATACCTTACTCACAACACAAATAAAAAAACAAAATCACGCAGAGGTCTCATTATAGATGTTTTGATGAGATACACGCAATAAAAGTGTGCAATATGTATACAAATGACTAAAAAATTAAAGAAAAAGAGCCAGGCTATAGAATGTAGAGATGATAAATTTTTGATTATTTTTTATCATACACAATATGGCTTGACAGGTTCATACTATCGGGTCTAGTTTACGGCTCATCAATAGCAATATGAGTGTTGCAATGGCAGCAAAAACAGAAATATCGACCAAAAATACAAAAGAGCAGATACTGTCCGCCTACCATGAAGCTGTGGCTGAACTAGAATCGCGTGAGAATAAGCAGGATTTAGGGGTATCAAAACAAAAAAGTGATGCAAAAGAGGTAGTAGCGAAGGCATTGGAGGATACGAAGTGTGATATATTTAGCGACATTGGCAAATTAAAAAGTAAGCTAATGAAGGAAGTGGATAGTATCAATCAGCAACTGGTGGAGCAGTGCGACAGATTGGATAATCTACGTAGGGCTATAGCAATAGAGCAGAAGTACTTGGAAGAGGTGTACGGCATCAAGGAGCAAGCTGCTAGATTATCCGCGCTCTTGTTAGCGCAGGACAAAGAGAAGGAAGAATTTGTGAAATGGATTGAAGGGGAAAAGCAAAAATTTACCACAGAGATGGCAGTGGAAAAAGCCGAGTGGTCCAAGCAGCGACTGCAGCTTGAAACGAAGTATAAAGAGCAAAAGGAACTCTTGGAAAAAACAAGGGTACGGGATGAGGAAGAATATGAATATAATCTAAAAACATCCAGATTGAAAGAAGTAGACGATTACAACTATAGGCGGACCAAGCAAGAGCAGGAGTTGATGGCCACTAAGGATGCGATGGTGAAAAGAGAGGAGGAGTTAGCTGGTAAGGAGCATCATTTGCGTGAGCTAGAAGATAAGGTCGCCTCCTTTCCTTCGACTTTGGAGGCAGCAGTGTCAGTTGCGGAAACTAAGGTAAGAGAACAACTGCAGCTGGAGTACCATCATAGCATTAGCCTGAAGGACCAAGAACATGAAGGCACAAGGAAGCTGTACGAGCAAAGGATCAAATCTTTAGAAGAGAAAGTGGCAGAGCAGGATTTGTTAATTAAGGATCTCAACGAAAAAGCAACTAGTGCAGTGGAGCAGGTGAAGTCTATAGCATACAGAGCCCTGGAAACGTCAGGACAGCGCATGTTGGTATATCCCAACGATTCGAACGTGAAAAATGCTGTGTTGTAGGGTGAGTATGATATAACAGTGATGCGTCCAAGGCAATGTGGTTTTTCCGCCAAAGCCAAAGCTGTGGTCTGTGCAAAGGATAAGAATGAATTGATAAAGAGGTGAAAATGTTTGAAAGAATAGGTGCCCTAGACACTTTTATAGTGATTTGTTATTTCGTTGGTTGTTTGGCTGTAGCATTTTGGAAATCCCACAAGATAAAAACGATCAGAGAGTATACACTTGGTGGTGGAAGTATCTCGACAACTGTGCTGGTGTGTACAATATTTGCTACCGCGATTGGTGCGGGATCAACTATGGGAGTAGTAGGCAAGGTCTACACACTTGGCTTTCTTTTCATCGTAATATCTCTTCTATCGCCCGTGTTTTGGTTAATGACCTCCTATATCTTTTCCGATATCAGGCAGTTTAGAGGGTGTATGTCTGTCAGTGATATAATGTATGTTCTCTATGGTGAGTCTGGTAGGTGGGTGACCAATACTGCCGCGATTGTTTTTTCTGTAGGTGTGGTTGGAGCACAAGCGGTGGCAATAGGGGAGATTCTACACTATTTCTTTGATGTTGGTACGTTTGTAGGTGCTGTAATTGGTGTCGGGGTGTTGACCTTTTATTCGGCATTTGGTGGTATTAGAGCTGTTGCTTTGACTGATGTGTTTCAGTTCTTCGTATTTTACATAGCCATTCCTTTAGCGTTTGCAACAGCCTTACATGAATTGGGAGGTCTCTCGACTTTATGGACGAGCCTTCCAGAGTCCCACAAAGTTCTGGATCTTAGTGGTGCTAATTTGTACCTTTTTTTAAGTTTATTAGTGTTTAGACTAATACCAGAAACAGCTGGGACGTACATGCAAAGATTCTTAATGTCCGGTAATCCGGTTCAATTAAGGAAGTCCTTGATTGTAGTGTCTTTAATTTCAATACCTTTGACATTAATAATATGTTTAATAGGTGTAATTATGAAAGTTAAGGAGCCTGACCTATCTCCGGATACTGTGTTCATTGCATTTATAGCACACCACCTGTCAGACGGTTTAAAAGGCTTCATGATTGCAGCAATTGCAGCTGTTATTATGTCAAGTGCAGACTCGTGGCTGAACACTGCATCTGTACTCATTGCCCACGACGTATGCAAGAGAGTATGGTCTAAGATGAGTGATAGAACAGAGTTGATGATAGCAAGAACTGCTACATTGATTATTGGGGTAATGTCAATCAACATTGCATTGATAGGAAAGGGGATCCTAGAGATAGTATGGGCAATCAACAATTTTTGGTCCCCCCTGGTGGTCATACAGATTGTGGCGGGTTTTTTGAAGTTTAGAACGAACGAGTTTTCATATTTGTGTTCTGTGGCTTTAGGCTGTATTGGTGTGTCCGTGACAGCATATTTAAATAGCGATTTCGGTACATTTAGCTTGTCAGCGGGGTTAATCGGTAGTGCCATTGGATTATTTGGTAGTCACTTTTTGCAATTATGCTTTGGTGTGAGTATGCCAAGACGTGAGGAGCGGTTGAAGGAAAAAGCTGAGGAGATGAGATTAAGGCCAAAGCGTTCTTCGATCGGTGTGATGTTTGGATCTGTCGTACGTAACATGTGGTTAAGTAATCTTTTAAATTTAGCGCAACAGCATACAAAGCTCTACAAACCACGATATGAGCTTTCTGGTATTGGTATGCTGCTGTGTCTCTCGGTGGCCTTTTTAGCAGACAGTAAGATAAGTTACATCACATATCACGTCATCTCTTTAAAGCTAATTTTGGTATATGGCATAGCCTCGCTTTTGGTATGTTTTCAAGAAGAACTGACACATAGATGGAAGACAAAGTACTTGCCGTTATATTGGTACATAACGATGTTGTTTGCGTTTCCGGTTACTTCCATACACATGTTGTTACTGACACATGGTTCAATATTTTGGAGTGTACACTTTGTCGTTAGTACATTTATCATGTCGGTGTTTGTGGACTATGGTGTATTTGTGGCGCTATCTTTGATAGGCATGCTAATAGGTGGGGCCCTTGCTTATTTACTTCCTCCATTGCAGAGTGTGCCTCTTCTTTCTATTGAGTCCGCCTATGGATTTAGTGTAGCAATGCTAGGTTTTGTAGCTATATCGATTGTAAAACGTATGCAGGACTCCAATCTTGGAGATGTAGAATTAGTAAACGGCAGAATAGTTCATGAGCTAAGAAGCCCGTTATCTGTGGTAATATCGGCCTCGGAGCTTTTGGATACTATAATGGCTGATGCTGTTTTAAGAGCTGAGAACAAGGCCGTGACTCTTAGTAATGATGAGGTAGGGGAGATCAAGGAGCTGTCTGATGCGATCAAGGAGACGTCGACTCGAGGACTCAATACGGTGAGTGTCTTTCTTGCAAGAGTCAAACACAAGCCTGAAGACAACGGTAAGTACATGATGAGAAAGTGTATTACAAGTGCTTTAAATGAGTATAAGGTTGATCAAAAATCCTACAAGCGTATTCATTTTCAAGGTGGTGAGGACTTTACTTTTGAAGGTTCGTGGTTACTAGTGAAGAACGTGATACTTAACGTTGTGGGGAATGCCTTAAGGTATTCAGGTGCAGACGTAAAAATAGAGATTAGAACTGCGAATAACAGGGTACATATCAAAGATTATGGTAAGGGTATATCAGCGACGATGCTTCCTTATATCTTTGATCACGAATATACTGGTGAGGTAGGTGGAACTGGTATTGGTCTTGCGTTGTGTAAAGAAATTATGGAAGAACTTGGTGGTGGAATCTACTGTATGTCAGAGGTTGGAGACTATACAGAATTTGTACTGGTATTTCCAAATGTGAGTTAAATTCGATAAATTTATGATTGTAGACCGTTACATAAGCCATATAAATGTTATACTATATATGGGGGTTATGCTGTAGCATTGACAGTACAGACGAACAAACTAGCAATAAAAAAGAATGAAAAGAGTAAAAGATCATTCAGTCAAAAGGGATGACAAGGAAGAGTGGATAGAATGTGGGAAGAGGCTTAAAGCAATAGATATAGCGAGGAATCTACTATTAAGAAAGGAGCCCATAGACAAGGTATCGGAGATAACAGGTCTAACGCGGAACGAAGTACGTGATTTATAGGTATGATACCCATGAAACTACCAGTAGGAGTCAGTGATTTTAGAAAGATAGTAAAGGGCAACTATGTCTTTACGGACAAGACGCTGTTGATCAAAGAAGTAATGGATGATGGTGCTGATATTATACTAGTTACCAGGCCTAGGAGGTTTGGGAAGACGTTGAATCTATCGATGCTGTACTACTTTTTAGACAATAGTCAGCCAAAGGATGAGGATTTGTTTGAGAAGCTGAACATAGGCCAAGACAAAGCCTTTTGTGAGGAGCATCAGAATCAATATCCAGTGATATTCATATCGTTTAAAGATGTGAAGCAGTCTACATACCGAGGAGCATACGATGATATTGTATGTCTTATTATGGAGCTGTATGAAGCACACAGGTATTTACTTGAAGTAGATGGATTGCTATCAGATAGTGAGG
>NZ_SCFA01000048.1 GCF_004210275.1 Rickettsiales endosymbiont of Peranema trichophorum | reverse complement strand
ACATGATTTACTTAGCAATTAATCGATTAATTCTCAGGAGAAAATCTGCTTAATCTATGTTTGAAAACAAGCTCTAAGTCTTAGCCAAAAAACATAAATTGCACGGGAATTGAGACCAGCACTCTAATACAGATATTCAAAATCTAGATTTTTGACAGATGGACGGTATAACTTCGCTAAAAGCCCCAAAACCCTCAAAGGGCTTACTCCCTATGAATTTATCATAAAAATCTGGCAATTAGAACCAAATTCATTTGTGATTAATCCACACCGCCTCATAAAGAGACTATACAGGTTTCAAAATCCATAAAAAATGGTATAAATAGTGCATAAAACTTCTCAGGTAAAACATGCTTATAGTAAGTACTGGACCGATTAACACACAGCAAAGTACAGCACTTCTGCAAAGACAGTTTACCCCTATGTTGCAAACAACTACGTTTGAAATCTAAGGAAGATGACTGTACACTTTTTTTAAAAAATCAATCTCCATAGCCATCTCACCTATTTTGCGCTGTAGACTTTCTATTGTAGCGGTTTGGGAAGTGGGGGCCTCGTTCTTATTAGCGAATATTGACTCACCTTTATCCAGTAGTTCTTTTTTCCAACGGTGTAACACACTTTGGTTAACGCTATATAACTGGACTAGTTCCGCCAGTGTCCTATCACCTTTTACCATTGCTATTGCTGCTTTGAACTTTACACTTTTGGGGTGAACCTTTCTTATTTTAGACATTTTTTATACCTTCCTTTCTGGTTACTTTTATACACCTTTCTTCTCTTAATCAACTGTACAGTTTTGGGGGGCACCTCATTACTGCTTTCGGCGCAGAACTCAATTCCGGTCGGTTAGTTACACCTTCTCCGAAAAGGAATTCCACCTTCTTGTTAAACCAGTCTTCTCCTGGCGCACCTATAACGTTTGTTGTTTAGCAAATTTTTGTGATATAATCGATAGAATGGTATATAACAATAGTTAATCAACTAATTAGTGGTCAAACATATGAAACCAAGAAAGTTAAATATTAGAATGAGCCGTAGCGAATTTGAAGATTTTTGTAAAAGTTTAGAAAATAGAGATGTAGAGGAATTTGTAGCAAAATTTGTGGCTGCTCACGAGGGTGTTGGGCGAGATGATACGCTGAGTTTAGCATTAAATAGGGCGATGATGTATGACAGACAGGATGTGGTGCACAAGATTCTCTACATGCCCCATACGGAAAACATATTAACGATAATCGATGTTATTAATTACAGCCCAATCGGGTATCTGATACACTTTATAGACATTGATAGCATGATACAGAGTGCAGACGGGAGCATTTTTGGAACTGTACTAGAGTATTTAGCACGGCACAAAAATACAATACCGTTAGTAGATCTGGAAGGGTATGATTTTCTATTAACGCGTGCTGGTGTTAGCTTATCACGTTGGGAGGTGAGCATAGATGAGCAAGTAGAGTACTTTAGGAGATATTTTCTAGACGCTCTTTATACTAAAGAATCGCTAGACGCACTTGAAAGGACTTTTCATGATACTTTTGATGCAGCAACATACATCAAGGATTACAGAGACAAGCAAGAGCAAAGTAATGGTATTGGGGTACAATATGTTGAAAAGAAGCAAGATGGTGCTGCAGACGATGAAGAAAGTGAGGACAGTCCTGGAGGACAAAAGGCTCTGGACGGTGATGGAGATGGAACAGTAAATAAAGAAGGTAATCCCAGTATAAGATGTGGAGAAGAAAACAGCTGTCACGATGAGGAGTTGAGTCTGTATCAGGCAACTCAGAGTGGTGGCAAACACCACAGCAGTACAGCAGGCAGTTGCAAAACTGAGGATCTCAAGTTGCTCGTAGATCGAATTTTAGAGTGGCTAGAAGAATTACCGAGTTGGTTGCAAGCATATGTTATGGATTCACATCCCGTACAAGTGTTGTTGGAATCAATAAGGACTCAATACGTTTCATCTGTGTTGGAAATAAACCTATTTAAAGAAAAAATTGAAAGAATGTTTGAACGGGAGCATAGACATTATCAGGATGGAATGTATGAAATAGAAGAGAAAGCAAAATCTGATCATGTGCTATCCAGTAGACCTGATGACATCGACTTAGAAGCAAGACACGTTGATGTCATGATGTGTGATTTCAGCACTGCTAGGACCATTTCGGTCTATAGCACATTAGTATTACAAGAGGTAACCCAACAGTATGATTTTGGTGTTAATGAGATCACAACATTGAATTATGAAGAAGTTATGACACATTAAATTAACAGGTGGATATATGAAGGGGGGATGGAGGAAAGCTGATTCAGGAGCCTACAACACTTTCGCGAAAGCCAATGTGTATAATAATTTGGACAGTATATTCCATAAAGAAGCAGCAATAAAGAATGGTGTGCTGGCACCACCTGTCAGTTTCGGATCTGGTGACCATATTAATGTTGATCTAGGAGCTGCTCTTAATAGTAGACTAGCAGCATTAAACACGATTGCTAAGGCACTCTCCAGTACTCCTTATACATCAGTGACCGAGTGCCATGAACAACCTGGCAGTATTTTGTGCGTGGCATTTGCTGATGAAGCGGATAAGAAACAAGCCAGAGTTGCTGGAATAGGGCACGTACTTGGGGCATTAGACAATCTTAGCATGGCGAGTAGAGCGGATGATAAGATAAACCGCTTCCAAACGATGTATAGTGCAAAAAACGAAGAACTCATAGCCACTATCATGCAGATTGCGGGAGAGCTGGAACAAGCGAATAGGGGTAGTACAGCAAGCAGTTTGAGAGCCTGTGTCAACAATTGTCGTGCTGGAAGCGAAATACCCATCAATATGTCAGAAGAATTGATGTGTCAAGTAATTGACAGAATCGTTGAGAAGGATCTATTTCAAGCTATGTACAGAATGAAGAATAGTAGATTAACGAACATCATCACTCAAATGGTAGAAGAGATGGTAGAAGGAGATACTAATCAACTACAGGAGATAACGGAGCTGCAGCACTGTGTAGCTGGAACAGGAACACTAACGAACCCACAATTAATACATGCGGTTACTAACCGGATGTTTTCCCCGAAAGAGCTCAGAAATCTCGAACAAAATATTGATCTACTACAGGACAAGGAAGTTGTAATATTATCAGAGGTGGAACAAGGTTATATTGAGAAGTGTGGTATACACACTGACCTAAAATCTATACCTTATATGAGGGAGAAGCATCCTACTGCTAAGGTATTTAACGTTGGAATAGCAAATGCGAATCCAGGTGAATCTTTTTGCTGTGTAGGCTGTACCACAGAGCAAGAAGTCTTGAAAGATGAAGGTGTAACAATCAACGTCAGTGCTATTTCTCATGATCATTTCCCTAAGGGGTTTTATGCTCCTTCAATGAATGTGGCTTCAGATACAAGGTTGTTGAATAAATATACTAATAAGTTATACCGCAAAGCGCGTGATAAGAAAGAGAATATGGAGCGAGAAGGAAAACAGAGAACAGGTGACTTTGAAGCTTTGAAGAATGCAGCAAGTAGTGAAGCGCGCGACAGAAAGAGATGGAAGATAAAGTCAGAGCCTCAACAAAGTCACATACCCACACCGGATCCTGACGACATGCCACCGGCTATGAGTATACCTCCACTAGATTCTTATAACGTGCAATCGACTACGGATATGCCCCCACCGGATCCTGACAACCTGCCACCAGCTATGGGTCCAACGCGGTGGAACATGCTAGATCATCAACAAAGCAATCTCACGAGATATGAGAAGTCGTCTATGGAGGAGGGGAAGCTGTATCAGAGTTCAATTTTTCAGCACAACCTTATAAAACTTAATGAGGTGCAGAAGGGTCAGATACAAAATATGATCCTAGATTCAGTGCTTCAGGCTCAGGTTGATCATCGCAAGATCGAAGTGAGCGGAGCAAGCAAAGAGAGACATATTGGTAAATGGGTTGAAAAGATAGGAAGGGAAAGGGATCGACATCCTGTAGTCACACTCATTCCAGAATCTGAGCATGTTCTGGACCATTCCGAAAACATCGACAATATTATTTCCTCAATACAGGACAACCAACTCCCTCCTAAGACGGTAATATGTCTGGAACGCAAGCAGGAGGGAGAGAATTTAGGTATGAAAGATGTGATACTGTTATCAAAGATACTGGAACACAATAAAAGCGCTCTTCAAAAGGACAAGATAGCTCTACCAGCTGGTATAGAAAACACACCAATTTATAAGGACGCAGAACTTTACAGTCTGGCACAAGAGCGTGGTATTCCAATAATAGGCATAGAAGGTAAAGGCCTGCCTGGTAAGTATTTGCCCAATGGAACTGTAGAAGAGTCAAATGCCTACAACAAGGCAAGAGAAGCATACATGGTCTCGCAAATATCAGACATAGTGAGTAAAGGGTACAACGTGTTGTGCCCTATAGGAAAGTCGCATGAAAGGAATGTGAAGTCTGAGTTAGTGGATAAAGGTGTGAAAGTTGATGAAATGGATGCATTGAGAGTGCGAACCACACACACGACACATCAAGAGCGAGTCGCTTTTGGGGTGGGACAGGATTCGGTAAGAACAAAGTAACCTAATTTTAGTGCATAGATGGTATCCTCCTATATGGAGGGGCATTGGAGATAGACAAAGAATGCTTGAGCCTGTGACAACTGTTGGTGAATGTATTCAAAATTAAAGACCTCTGAGTAGTCTCCCCGTCAGAAATGGTGTAGAGGAGATGATATGAGGGATTGAGTTGATGAAATGGATTGAAAATCCATAAGAGAAGTGTATTAGATAGGCAGAAAGCTTATGGATTTTACATATCAGATATGCCAATAGAAAACAAAGTTTTTAGTCAAAAACAAGGAAGATTATTTTGCATTAAGTTTGCAGATGTATTGAACCACAAAAACAAACTATACAAATTACGAGATTTGGTAGATTGGTGGTTTAAATTACAGAAACGTGGATTTGGCGAACTGGAAGGGGTAAAATTGTAGGAATTAGCGTGATTTGGAAAAAA
>NZ_SCFA01000052.1 GCF_004210275.1 Rickettsiales endosymbiont of Peranema trichophorum | reverse complement strand
AAGCTGATGTTATTGGCATCTCATCTATCTATATGTCACAAAATGTAGTGCCACTTTGCCATATCAGTCACAAAGGTATGTTGGAAGACTATGCTCACGATACTATGTTCAACGAACTATACCAAGAATCTGGGCCCCTCGCTAGCTGGTAGTTTGGTGACCACGGAGGCATTGAAATGTGAGCTTTTATGGGACGAAGCGTGGTTCCGAAGATAATCACGTGTATACATTATTATGTTTTTACAAGATATTGGTTGTGGTTCTCTAATTGCAAATCAGTCAAGTAAAGATTTTAGCATCTTAATAAAAAAGGTTGATGTTAGCTATTTTGACCTTCTAGACTACTAGTTTGCTTTCCATAGTTCTCTCCGAGGTCTGATATGGCCAAGCCTTTGTTGACTTTATCATGGCATGCCTCAATATACATATTAGGTGGAAGCGGACGGTGACATGTATTACACGAGGTCTAAAGCCTCAACCAACTCCTCTCACTTATCCCTTCCATCTACATAACTAGCACCTTTATTGCCAATATTAACTATCACCGTTTTATACCAAATCTCATTTTTAAATGATTCAAAACGGATTTTGTGAAACTCGGCTCTGCGCACGTATTTCAATACGCTTACGCAGCCTCATCCTCAAATCCATTTGCCTGATTTAATCTGAAATTTGGTATAACAGGATTAGAAAGTCCTGCTATATTCCTTTTTACTACTTCTATAAAATTCCCATGTTTACTGCTTTGTAATTTTATACCATAAATCTTTAGCAGACCCCTAATCGTTCCAATTATCTGCTGCCTTCTGCTACCTATCATAACCTTTAGCTCGCAACTCTCCTCGCTCTTTATTTGAACATTCTTATAGCATTCATTACGTAGCATAATAGCTATACCTAATGCGTCATTTTTATCATTCTTATTGATCCTCGCAGATAATGCTGCTGCCATATGCCTTGCATCTACCCACTTCACCTCAAACCCTGCCTTTGATAAAGCTTTACATAAATGTATTGATAGCTGTCCGCTTTCTATCCCTAAAACAGCATCTTCCTTATAGCCTCGTTCGCTTAAACAATCTCCAATCACACCTGCTTCGCTTAATACTGAACATTCGTATACTGTTTTACCCTTATCATTAACATTAATCACATTGATAAATGTTTCTTTCAATGACACGTCTAAACCTATATAATACTTCATCGGATACACTCCTATAATTAATTAAAGTTATTGCCATCAAATAAATACACTCCTTATTCCAATATCCAAATAATTGTGTTGTGTATCCATTCTTCATACAAACCTTACTATTCCCAATTACAGTATGTATTATATTGATTTTATTAGCTAGATGTTGGAGAACTACTTAAGTTACTGTTAAAAAACACAAAATTAGGAAGGTACTTATATGAAACCAAGAGCGTTGAACGTAAAAATGACATACGCTGAGTTTGAAGAGATATGCGATGGATTAGACAATGGGCAATTGGAAGATGCGATAGGGACGTTTATAAGGAATCACAAGGAGCAAAAACTATTCCGAGACGATGTGCTAAGCTTAACATTATATAAAGCTGTGATTTATGGGGAGTCAGATACAGTTGAAAAGATTTTGTCTACGCCACATAGCGGGAGTATACTGACGGCAATGATAGGAGCATACGATAGTGTTATTCGTAAGGTGTTTGGTCAAGAAAGAACAAGTAGCATGATAAGGGAGACAGATGGAAGTGTGTTTGGAGCAGTATTGGAGTATTTAAAACACAATAGAGACATACCATTGGTAGACTTAGAAGGCAAAGAGTTTGTAGGGATGTACAATATGGTCAAGTTACCAAGATGGGATGTGACGACAGATGATGGTTGGTGGTATATAAGAAAGTATTTTTTGGATGCTTTATATACGAAGGAGTCGCTTGATAAACTTGATGAGAGTCTATGGAGAAAGTTTGATAGTGTCCAGTATCTGAAAGACTATGATGAGCAACAAAAGCAGGAAATGCTTAAATTGGGAGATAAAAAAAAAGATGATGTTGGAGAAGATGGAGACACGGATGAGAATAAGAGCGACGAGGAGCAGAAAGTCCAGACGGTAGCAAGAGATAATAAGGCCATTATAAAGGGTGAAGGGGCCAGCGATAGTATTGGTGAAGAGGTTGTAAGCCAGGAGTGTTATAGAGATCGTATTGTAGATAGCAATGAGGATAGTAGGGATGTTATACTGGAAGTATTCCAGAGTTTGATGAGTTGGATTGAGGAGCTGCCATTGTGGCTACAGGAGCATGTAATGAAAAGGCACTCAGTGGTAAGGATTTTGGAGTACATGAAGAGTTGTAACAAAGGGATGACGTTTAGATTAGGTGAGAAAGAAGGAGAGGAGCAACTGGAAGAGAGTATGGGAATAGAGACATGGGAAGCAGCAAGAGTGGAGCAAGTGTTGAGCCACCAAGTTAATAGTGAGTTCATATATGGAGGTGTTGACTCCTATGAGATGCCATTATTGATGAGTGGTGCGATGAATATTCTATATAGTCACAAGATGTGCGTGGAGGAGATGTATGAAGGAATTGAGGAATATGCTATGGGTGTAGAGGATGTGTTGTGGTACTAAGAATGTCGGGGGGATGCTAGTTTTACAGATACTTTTCTAACATTAGGAGAGGGGGAGATGGTAGGGGAATACAATGTACAGGCCAGACAAAATGTCTATAGTAACCAAGACAGTATCTTTCACGGGAGTAGAAGCGCTGAGGAGAGGCATGCAGGGAATACACCACCACTTTCTCTTGGTCAAGGTGGTTATAATGAGACTGTTGATTTGAAACCTGATGGTGTTAGGTCTAGGGTTCAAGCTCTGAACGCTATTGCTAGTGCCTTGTCCACGAAGCCATACACGTCAGTAACAGAGGTTCATGGGAATCAAAGCAGTGAGTTATGCCTTGTGCTGGGGGATCCCGACTATCCCATCAAAAAACACGACCCAAGAGTTAAAAGAGGGAAAGATGGTACCCTGGATGTACTGATAGCATTAAAGCAATTGTTGATAAGTCAAGTAGCGCAAATAAATGCGCGTTATTTGATGAAATGCTAATTAATGAGACCTCTGCGTCCTGAGTTTGACAGAATCTGGGATGATGTTGTGGGAACCCGTGTGGAGTGGTGGTTTTGATGAGAAGCTCAGTATTTTGTAGTAAACACCTATAGTTGTATTGACCTTAGGTTTTGGGTATATTAATATATACGCGTAGTCAACACATGTGTATTTCCTATGTTTTTTAAAATTGTTAAAGGTAAATGCCAAAGCTATTTATACTTGGCGCAGTCTTATAGAGATGAAGACGGAAAGGTAAAGCATAGAAAAATTTGCAGCTTTGGCCCACTAAAGAATCTGGATTCTGCCTTTATTAAATCATTTGCACAAGTCACAAAATATAGTGCAACAGTTGAACTAGTCGATCTGGAAAGCGCTGTAGTGTCCGAGAAAATTAACTATGGAGCAAGCCAAGTGATAAATCATTTTTGGCAATATTTTGCAGTGGGTTCATTTATCAAACAGAGTATGCGAAACAGCAAATTAAAAATCGACATTGAATCCGTATTAAAATTGTTGCTCTCTAGTAGGCTACTTAAGCCAGAAAGTAAGTTGCAAATTTATAATCATCAAAAATATTACGGCGCTGCTAAAGAAATACCTCTGCATAAAATATATCGTACTTTGGATTTTTTAGCAGAGCATCACGAAGCTCTCCAAAAACACCTATACCGACAGCAAATTGAAAAGGATAAAATGGTAGTTAATGTAGTATTTTACGATGTTACAACGTTTTATTTTGAAAGTGTGGTACAAGACGATCTGAAGGATTTTGGTTTTAGTAAAGACTGTAAAATTAATAACACTCAAGTAATGTTTAGCATTTTAGTCAATCATCAAGGGATGCCGATTAAGTTTAATATTCACAAAGGCAACAGCTATGAAGGCCATACCTTGGTTAAGGCTCTAGAAAGTATCAGTAGGGAGTACAATATAAAGCAGGTAATTTTGGTTGCCGATAGAGGAATAAACAACGGTGCAAATTTACTAGAAATCAAGAATGCAGGCTTTGATTATATTGTTGGGTCAAAAGTCAAAAACACGGAAGATGCAATAAAGAAGGAAATTCTAGATCTTAGGGGTTATGAGAAGATAGGGTCCTACGATAATGAAGAGGGACTTGGTTTTAAAGTAATAAATCGGGATAGAACGGTAAGACTGCAAAAAGGCGGTGCAAAAGAGATACATAAAATTACTGGCAGACTAATTTGCACTTGGTCTGCTAGAAGAGCGGCAACAGATAAGGCTGACAGGGCACGTATGGTGGAAAGGGCCAATAGTATGCTAGATAATAATAGTTTTACTTCAACAAGAGGGGCGAGAAAATATCTTGATATTACTATTAAAGAATCGCCAAAGTTAAGGACGGAAAAAATCATTGAAGACGGAAAGTGGGATGGGTTTTACGGGATTGAAACCAATAATATGAGTTTATCTGCAGCAGAGGTTGCGGCTGCTTATCATCAGTTATGGGTAGTTGAGGAGTCATTCAGGATTTTGAAGCATCACTTTGAAACCAGGCCAATGTTTCACTGGACAAGCAATAGAATTATTGGCCATTTAACTTTAAGTTACATTGCGTTTTTATTTGAAAGAAGCTTAGAAATAAAGTTAAAAACCAATGGAGTAGAAGGTGTTACTCATGACGGTATTAGAGAAGCATTGTCGGGAATGGAGGTTACGGTAATAAATAATAATATCAACAGGATACAGATTACTAACCGCAATAATGACTTAAGCAATGCAATTATGTTAACGTTGAGTTTGGAGCAGCCAATGAATTGCAAATTATAGAATACCTCAAATTGTAGTAAACACTAATAATGCCCCAATCACCCATAAATCCACCCTCCACTATAATACAACTGTCAAACTCGGGAATTAGGTTCTTCAAACTCTCTTGCCATTCAGCACCTGCTAGACGTCTGCTCACTTTCGTGCCATATCATACAATAGGTATCCAATCC
>NZ_SCFA01000098.1 GCF_004210275.1 Rickettsiales endosymbiont of Peranema trichophorum | reverse complement strand
AATAACTATAAGCGGTGGTAGTCGGTTAACTGGCGACCTCGTAATCAGTGGTGCAAAAAATTCCGCTCTACCTATTCTTGCAGCAAGCCTTTTACATACTGAAGAGGTTTGCATTCAAAATGTTCCGGATCTATGGGACATCTCTGCAATGAAAGCATTGCTAATTCAATTGGGTGCAAAGGTATACGAGAAGGGACAAAGCACACTGGAGAATGCTAGCAGCAACAGACATCTTATTGTTGATAGTAGCAACGTCAACAACATGACTGCGCCCTATGACTTAGTATGCAAAATGAGGGCATCCGTTCTTGTATTGGGTCCCTTGGTTGGTAGATTTGGTAAAGCTTGCGTCTCACTACCAGGAGGATGCGCTATAGGAACAAGACCTGTCGATATGCACATCGAAGCGATTAAGGCCCTGGGAGCACACATAGAGATCTCAAACGGGTATGTTGTTGCAACAACCAATGGTCGGCTATCCGGAGCTGAGATAAGGTTTGACAAGGTATCTGTTGGTGCAACAGAAAATGTTATGATGGCGGCTGTCCTAGCCGATGGTATCACAACTATTTATAACGCGGCATGTGAGCCTGAAATAGTTGATTTAGCAAACTTTTTAAACAGTGGAGGCGCTAGGATTGATGGTGCTGGTACTAGCGTTATAACGATCAATGGAGTAGACCGCTTACATGCCACATTGCACAGAGTGATACCGGACAGAATAGAAGCGGGTACGTATGCCATAGCAGCAATGATTACTAAGGGTAGTTTGACTTTGCACGATATTTCGCCTGTACTATTAAGTAGCTGCTTATCTTATCTACGACAAATAGGTGCAGAAATATCAGAAGGTGATAACTACATTAAGGTATCCAGCCAAAACACGTTTAAGCCATTAGACATCAAGACTGCCCCATATCCCGACTTTGCGACAGACTTACAAGCTCAAATCATGGCATTACTGTCCATAGCGGAAGGCCAATCCCTTGTTACAGAAAGCATCTTTGAAAATCGCTTTATGCACGCGTTGGAATTAAATAGGATGGGGGCCAATATATCTGTCAAAGAGCACACAGCGATCGTGAATGGAGTAAAAGGACTACAGGGCGCAGAAGTGATGGCGACTGATCTTCGAGCTTCTGTTGCTTTGATACTAGCAGCTTTATCTGCACAAGGAGAGTCTACAATCCGCAGAGTATACCATTTGTACAGAGGGTACGAGCACATTGAAGGTAAGCTCAGGAGCTGTGGTGCAAATATCAAAACTACTGTGGGCTAATGGACGCATTACAGAAATTTGAGCGTTTCATCATTCTTTTGTTTCCCGGTCAAGGTGCACAGCAAGTGGGCATGGGAAAGGAGCTGTCGCTTGCATTTACAGAGGCGAAGGAGCTATTTGAAGAGGTTGACGACGCTTTAAGCTACCGTTTGTCCTCACTCATGTTTGATGGTGAGCAGGAACAACTTAATCTTACTATACATGCTCAACCTGCGATCTTTGCTGTTTCCCTTGCTGTCCTCAAGGTATTGGAGAGACAGACTGGGCTCTCTATAGATAAGATTGCCAAAGCCTCTGCTGGTCATTCTCTAGGTGAGTACTCTGCCTTAACTGCTGCTGGGACTTTCGTGGTGGGTGATGCGATAAGAGTTCTTAAATCGCGAGCTGAAGCGATGCAGAAAGCTGCACCAATAGGGAGAGGTGGGATGGTGGCAGTTTTGGACACTGATGTAGAGATCGTTCAACGCATGATAGATGAAATTGACGATATCGGTGTTTGTGAGATTGCCAACGACAACGGCGCAGGACAGGTGGTGTTAAGCTGTGAACTTCACCTAATAGAACGCATCTTAGACAGGACAGCCAAGTATGGTATTAGAAAAGCGATAAGATTGCCTGTTACTGGGCCATTTCACTCATCCCTGATGCTTCCAGCAGCACGGGACATGGACCTTGTACTGTCGCAAGTTGAAATGTACATCCCTAAGATTCCTGTGCATTCCAATGTTTCTACTAAAGGATACCATACACTTGAGGAAGTACGTGCGCTACTGGTGCAGCAGATTCACAGCAAGGTAAGGTGGAGGGAAACGATGGAACTGTTTGTCAAAATGGAACCCACTCACTTTATAGAAATTGGACCTGGTAGAATATTGACAAATATTGCAAAAAAAATGTTTCCTAATCACAATCTAGAGTGTATTAACATCTCTACACCGAGTGGTGTGGAAGACTTTCTGACAAAACATTTTTAAAAATTCGTCATGTTGAAAATTTGCCATGTTGAAAGGTAAGACTGCTTTAATTACTGGTGCTACTGGTGGTATAGGGCGAGCGATTGCTAAGGCATTTTGCGACGCGGGTGCCAATGTAATCCTTACTGGAACAAGAGAAAGTGTACTGCGGGAATTGTTAGACCAGTTGCCCGGCGATGCTCATCGCTCCATTACTTCTGATTTGTCGGATTTGTCCGCGACAGAAGGGTTATACGAGGAAGCTGAGGCACTATCAGGCAGTGGTGTTGATATACTGGTCTGTAACGCTGGAATCGCAATTGACAACCTCATACTCAGAATGAAAGATGAGGACTGGGATAAGGTGATGAACGTCAATCTGACAGCAACTTTTAGACTAAACCGTAGCGCTGTTAAAAAAATGATGAAGAGGAGAGCTGGCCGAATCATTAATATTACCTCTGTCGTAGGACATACTGGTAATTTTGGTCAAGCGAATTATACGAGTTCAAAAGCGGCAGTAGCTGGAATGAGCCGCTCTATTGCCTTGGAAGTGGCGTCTAGAGGTGTCACAGTCAATTGCATTGCTCCTGGCTTTATTGATACTGATATGACCAGCAACTTATCACAATCTGTGAAGGACCACATCATAGAAAAGATACCGTTACAAAGAATGGGTAAGCCTGAAGAGATAGCCTCTGCTGCTTTATTTCTTGCATCTGATCAAGCTGCATACATCACTGGCACCACCATACATGTAAATGGTGGTCTTTACATGTGTTAATTTATGGAGCAAATTAGTATGATCTATCGCACTCAAATTGAGCAGAGCGTTTTTGATTTGGTGTCTGGAACGTTGGAACAGCTAGGTTATAACGTTGTTAGAATCAAAAATACTACACTAGGCGGTGTTAAAACGATACAGATCATGGTAGAGAAGGTTGATAGCGCACAACAGATCACAGTCGCTGACTGCGAACATATCAGCAAGCGCATATCATTAATGCTGGATCTTGAGGACATCGTTAAGAACCGTTATAACCTTGAAGTTAGTTCACCTGGAATCAATAGGCCTTTGACCAGAGTACGTGACTTTCAAAATGCTGTTGCTAAGACAGTGAAATGTAGCTTATTTCAGCATATTGGAGAACAAAAAAAGTTTACTGGTTGCCTATTAGAAGCAGATGAAGAAAAGTGTATTATAGAGCTTAAAGAAACGAATGAAGAAGGAAGTAAAAAACTGACTATTCGCTATAATGAAATAGAGGAGGCCTGTTTGCAAGAATTGCAGCATTTTCCAAAGCACCCTAAAGTCAAGAATAAATCAAAATTGGTTAAGGAGAAAAAGAAATGATCAAACAATACATTTGTGTCGCTGTATTATCACTAGTTACCTGCTACTTTCCTTTGGAGGTGTGTGCTACTACCACTATAAAGTCAGTTGTTCCTGAAAGCATCAAGCCATCCATTTTATCGGTTCGCCCTGACGATATAGCTCTAGGGAAGCCTGATGCTAAAGTCGTAGTATTTCATTATTTTTCTTTAACATGTCCACATTGTGCTGACTTTCATTTTGACGTACTGCCGCAAATACAGAAAAATTTCATAGATACTGGTAAAGTATACTACGTATTGAGGTGTTTACCTAGTACTCAGTCTTCACGTCTTGCGACACTCCTAGTCAATTGCATCTCTGACAAACGGTTTGAAGTGATTTCCGGCCTACTTGAGAGTCAAAGTTTGTGGGCATTTAGCAAAGATTACACGAAACAATTGGAGCATTTTGGTCAGCTTGCTGGTCTTAGCCATGAGGATTACGAGCAATGTATGAACAACAAGACTCTTGAGACATCTATAATGAATGAAGCATACGTAGATGCTAGGGCACTGGATATTAACAGCATTCCAACGTTCTTTATTAACGGTGAGAAGGTTGTTGGTAGTTTGCCTTACGATGTCATTGCTAAGAAGATTGAGGAAGCAGAACTCAAACTACAGTAGAACTATTTCCATCTGAGGAAACACAACAGCACTCTGTTATCGCTTATCGTCCTCAAACCGGGCAACCAACACACATAATATTGACAGACAAAAGAAGTAGAGAGACGGAAGGAAATAGTATACAATGGGTTTGAGGATTATGGTGGTCCTGCAACAACCTACTAGAGCACACAAATGACAAGATACCTAGACGCAACCAATGACGTAGCATTTAAGAGAGTCTTTGGTGATAAGGAAAGACTAAAGGATTTCTTAAATGCTATACTACGTTTAGAACCGGGAGAAAAAATAGCAGAACTCAACTTTATGTCTGGAGAGGAGATACCTGACATAGGACAAGGCAAAAGAAGCTTGTTTGATTTGAAGTGTAAGGACGAAGCAGGAAAAACCTACATCGTGGAAATGGAGAACAGGCAAGAGTCCCACTATATACAAAGAGCACAGTTTTACGGGTCACATACATACGTATCACAACTCAAGAAGGGTATGTTTCATAAGGACTTGTTGCCTGTGATAGTAGTGAGCATCATGAAAAATAAGAAATTGTTTGGAGATAACATAGGGTGCATCAGTTACCACACGACGAGGGAAGAGAAGACGAATGAGAGGCACCTATTTGCATTGTCGTATGTTTTTGTAGAACTGCCGAAATTTAAGAAGGGGGAAGATGAGCTCAGTGGCATAGAAGATGAGTGGCTATTTTTTTTAAGTAGATCTGAGGAAGTGAAGGAACCGCCAATAGGTACGAAGGACGAGCACATATTAGAAGCATATAGGGAGCTAGAGAGGTTCAACTGGAGTGAGGAATCGTATGATGCGTACATCAGGGCGAGATTACTACTGGATGGACAGGAATGCACAATCGATGATGTGAGAAAGGAAGGTGAAAGCAAAGGCCTAGAAAAGGGCATTGCAATAGGCACAGA
>NZ_SCFA01000093.1 GCF_004210275.1 Rickettsiales endosymbiont of Peranema trichophorum | reverse complement strand
CACCGATACACAATTTATTGTCATCAAAGATTGGACAGGATGTATTGTACATAGCGCATGAGGTAGGAGGGAGTATACTGCATGATGCGTTGTTGGATGTAATGTACGAGGAAGGGCAAGCACTAGCTTTATTAAGTAGAGCAAGGGAGATAGGAAGTAGAGAGTTGGTGCTTGAGATAATGGGAACTGTAGAAGCATCAAGAGATATTGATATATTGGTCATACCATATATTCCAGAATCATCACTGGCACTTATTAGTGTTGAAGGAGAGCAAGGTCATGTTGGGTCTACTATTGGTAGAGATTATATGAATGCTGGTCAAAGAAGCATGATATCAAGGGTTATTGATGCTGTGATGAATCGACTTAACAACAAGCTAGATTTTGCATGGCAATACAAGGAGTATCTGTACAAGGGAGAGATTGGGAGATTTAAGGATATATTGAAAGAAAACAAGCTAGGTGAGACAGTATCGGTAGATATTTTACGTAATTATGGAGAGTTTAAGAAGCATGTGCTGCTTAGACTACACCCTGACAAGGGAGGGAGAGGGGAAGATTTTATATTTGCAAGGGAATTGCAGCAAAAAATGAGCTCTAATATTGATATAAACGGAATAATTGCGGCAAAAGCTGCAGAAGTGCAAGTTGTAATGTATAAAGCAGCGTTGAGCATCAAGATAGCCGATACAGTAGTGGATGTACTAAGAGTGGTCAATCGACCAACAGTGGAGAATGTGAAGCAAGTGGTATTGGGTACAGTGCATGTATATGGAATGTACAAGGGATTGAATGTGTATGGATTAGCACTAGTGGGTTTGGAAGCTACATATCAAGTGTACCAAGGGGAATACGGAGAGGCGCTAAAACAGGTACTGGTAACGACAGTTTACATGGCATTGCCTATAGTGATGGGTGCAGGAGGTTTGCCATACGCAGGGTTGATATTTACATCAGGAATGACGGTATACAGCCTTTACCATCTGATGTCCAACGTGCATAGTCTGTACACAGAATACACGAGTGATGAGAATGGAGGAAGATCAGCGTCTGGATATGGAGAAGTCTACAGTTTATTAGCACGAACTCCATTACAATACGTATACGAGTTTGATAGCTCCAGGGGAGAGTATAATGAATTGATGCAGGAACAAGAACAACCGAAAGGATTCGAAGAAGTACTGAATGAGCCATAGGATGTATGGTTTTAATGCCCACACATTGTGGGTACGTAATAGTAAGTGTGTAATACATACTGTAATTGCAAATAGTAAGGTTTGTATGGAGAATGGATACACAATATAATTATTTGGATATTCGAATAAGGAGTGTATTTATTCGATGGGAATAACTTTAATTAATTATAGGAGTGTATCCAATGAAGTATTATATAGGTTTAGACGTGTCATTGAAAGAAACATTTATCAATGTAATTAATGATAAGGGTAAAACAGTATACGAATGTTCAGTATTAAGCGAAGCAGATGCGATTGGAGATTGTTTAAGGGCAGGAGGGTATAAGGAAGATGCTATTTTAGGGATAGAAAGCGGACAGCTATCAATACATTTATGTAAAGCGTTATCAAAGGCAGGATTTGAGGTGAAGTGCGTAGATGCGAGGCATATGGCAGCAGCATTATCTGCGAGGATCAATAAGAATGATAAGAATGACGCATTAGGTATAGCTATTATGCTACGTAATGAATGCTATAAGAATGTTCAAATAAAGAGCGAGGATAGTTGCGAGCTAAAGGTTATGATAGGTAGCAGAAGGCAATTAGTGAGCAGTAGGCAGCAGATAATGGGAACGATTAGGGGTCTGCTAAAGATTTATGGTATAAAATTACAAAGCAGTAAACATGGGAATTTTATAGAAGTAGTAAAAAGGAATATAACAGGACTTTCTAATTCTGTTATAGCAAGCATCAATGGGATGCTAAATAGTCTGGGTATAGTAGAAGAGTCTTTGGAAGGAATCAACAATCTAATAGAGGAGTATGTTAAAGAGGATGAGGATTGTAGGTTGTTTGTAGGTTGTTAATGACAGTTACGGGAGTTGGGAAGATTACAGCGATTACATATAAGTCTAGTATAGATGACCCGAGTAGGTTTGGGAGTTCTGAGACTGTTGGTGCATATATGGGGTTAACACCAAGGCAGTATGCGTCTGGTGAGGTAAATAGGCATGGGAGTATATCGAAGATGGGCCCTATAGAATGTAGGAGCATGTTGTACGAGGCGGCGCAATCGTTGCTAGTGGTGAGTAAGGTGAAGTCGAAGGTGAAGAGTTGGGGGATGAAGCTAGCAAAGAAGAAAGGGATGAAGAAAGCAATAGTAGCAGTAGCTAGGAAACTAGCAGTTATCATGCATAGGATGTTAGTTGACAGGAGTGTATTTCAAGGGCTGTGAAATGATGGGGAATATGATTTATAACAAAGCAAGGAGGTAGAAATGAAAAGCTAAAGTATATAAAAAGGTGATAGTTAATATTGGCAGTAAAGGTGCTAGTTATGTCGATGGAAGGGATAAGTGAGAGACTTGGTTGAGGCTTTAGACCTCGTGTAATACATGTCACCGTCCGCTTCCACCTAATATGTATATTGAGGCATGGCCATGATAAAGTCAACAAAGGCTTGGCCATATCAGACCTCGGAGAGAACTATGGAAAGCAAACTAGTAGTCTAGAAAGTCAAAATAGCAAACATCAACTTTTTTTATTAAGATGCTAAAATCTTTACTTGACTGATTTGCAATTAGAGAACCAAGTTTCAGATTAAATCAGGCAAATGGATTTGAGGATGAGGCTGCGTAAGCGTATTGAAATACGTGCGCAGAGCCGAGTTCCGAAAAATCCGTTTGGATCATTTAAAAATGAGATTTGGTATAAGAGGTGAGAACGGAAGGAGATTGCAGGCAATCATATCGGCCAGAACGCATGGCATTTCGCAGGTAGCAAAAATATACAATATTAGTCGAGAGACGTTGATGCGGTGGATATCAAAAATAAAAACAGGAGGTGTTAAGAATTTTGCTGTAGCAGCTGGTCGAGGTAGACGGTCGAAATTAGAGAGCAAACAAGAACTTGAACTTCAGCGGTATATAGAGGAACATGGTGCGCACCTGAATACACAGAAGGTGCGTGTTTTTGTGAAAGAGAATTTTGATATAGATATCAGCAAGGCTACTGTCAAAAACAAGCTGTACGATTCTTTAGAGAACCTGGAAGATTCTTTGTGTCAATTTATCAACACCATAACACCAGAAATCATCAAATCTCTTTGCAACGTCAATTATATCGCCCGTTATTTATGAGATCTGGTATTAATCACTATGTGCAACTTAAGCTCAATATTGTCAAACTCGGGATGAAGTTGCGTAAAAGTTTTTAAACAAAAGAGTTGCGCGTCACGTGTGTATAGGATACAAAGTATACTGTGAACACCGCAATTAAAATTTTAGTATGTACTTCATTAGTGTAGCACTTGCATCGGAGGCGGCTCCTGCTCAGGGAAATACTTTCATGGAGCTTCTCAGCAGCATGACACCGATCTTTTTGATCATAATTATATTTTACTTTCTTTTACTGCGCCCACAGCAAAAAAAGTTGCGTGAACATCAAGCAATGGTTTCAAAACTTTCCAAAGGAGATAAAATAGTCACAACGGGTGGTATTTTTGGGACAGTTGTAAAGCCTGACGGTGAAAATGATGCCGTAATCCTTGAAATCGCAGAAGGGGTAAAGATTAAAGTCAAAAAAGATATGGTGTCCGAGCTAGTTGTCGGAACAAACAATAAGACAAAGTAGAACATATGCCAACTATTTCCTTCGTATATGCAGACGGTAGTAGCAAGACTGTGGTTACACAATCTGGGCTATCCATACTGGACATAGCACGTGAGCACAACGTTGATCTAGAGGGAGCTTGCGAGGGTTCTTTAGCATGTGCTACCTGCCATGTAGTCCTACCCAAAAACTTTTACGACAAGTTGCCTCCTCCTACAGAAGCTGAAGAAGACATGCTGGATCTTGCCTTTGGTTTGACAACCACCTCTCGTTTGGGTTGCCAGGTGATTGTTACAGATGAGTTTGATGGTATGGTCGTCACAATACCTTCTACTACTCGCAACATCAAGTAGCTCCAAATTCCTTCTTGCGCTCAAGCCTGCTTGCCAGAGATTTTACCTCATCCCCCCTTTATATCACAAAGCTTTTCAACACATTGATCTTCTGATGTTCCTGTGATGTTGTATACAAACAAATTACTGGACAACAAAGGAAAGATAATGTATGCGGTATGAGAGGTTGTATTTTAGATAAATTAAAAAAAAAAGGTAATATTTTATGATGATGGTCGGCCAACAGCAGAACGTAATTTACAAGTTAGCGAAATTCATAACCGGTAACATTCCAACTGGCGGGGAACTGCTCTTGACTTCTGCTGCCCAGTCACTCGTTGAGATAATATTGGACAATACTGGCTTGGAGCAAGGTTTTGGTAACAACCCTACTGCAAAAAGCTTTATGCGTGATGGAGCAAAAATTGTCACTGCTCCATATTATTCATACACCAACACACCAGTTGGTGATAGATATGTTGCAGATACCTTTACAGCTCTTGGCTCTGTTACAAAAGGGCCTATCAAAGTGGCAACTATGTCAATATTGAAGTCTGCATCAACCAAAAATGTTGATACCGTGGATTTTACGAGATTAGACAAGGTGCTCGCACATATAAATTTTGATCCAGCTGTTCTAAATGAGGTTAAAAGCTTATACCTTCAATATGCTAAGGACGGAAGTCAGTTGGGTACGTTTTCAAGACTTTCAAATTTTATAGCAGAGCCAATTACCAAGACGCTTGAAGGGTGTTCAAAAGCTTTGCAGGATGAAGCACTTAAAACTGGCCTAGAGTACCGCAATACAGGTGTGCTAGACACGATCATGAACATCAAAAAATTCGGTATAGAGCAGTTCATAGGCTATAGCCTTGGTAATTCTCTGATAAAAACCTCTCTGCTGGATTTGTTTGGTGATTATTATGGTAAAATGGGTATTCAGGGCATGTTAAAAAGTGCTCGAGAAACTATAGAGCAGTATCGTGTGAATTTTGTGTTTGGGAGAACAATCGGTGGTGAATTTCAAATAAAACATAAGATGCCATTGTCTCATAGAATAGATATGGTAAACAAGGCTGTGGATTCTGCATTTCAG
>NZ_SCFA01000012.1 GCF_004210275.1 Rickettsiales endosymbiont of Peranema trichophorum | reverse complement strand
TACTACGAGAAGATGGTGGAGCTAATGCGTGGTATACTAGGTCAAGCCCTCAAGGATAACAGCTACCTCACAAAAGCCGTAGTTACGGGAATAGCACGTATCTCGCAGGAAAGTCTGTTCTCTGGATTGAACAATATAGAAGTATACTCCTTATTGCGAGAAGATTATGGCCAATATTTTGGATTTACCGAAGAAGAAGTGCTCAAGCTCTTGGAGGCAACAAAACAACCCATATCGATTAGTGAGATAAAAGAATGGTACAACGGCTATCAAATAGGCAGACACGTATTATACAATCCATGGTCTATAATAAAATGTTTAAAGAACCATGGCGAGTTAGATGAATACTGGGTCAACACGTCGAGCAACCAATTGATAGGCGATCTATTAAGGAAAGCAAAACCAGAAGTGAAGAAGGCCTTTGAAGACCTGTTGCAAGGAAAAGTGATACAACAAGCATTATCGGAAAATCTGGTATTTCCCGATATACGGAAGAAGGCAGAAGCTTTGTGGAGCTTGTTGTTATACGCTGGGTATTTAAAGGTGCTTCGTAAGGAGCGACAAGGCAACAAGCTGATATGTCATTTATCTATACCCAACAAAGAGGTGAGCTTTGTATACGATGACATAGTAGACGATTGGTTTAGCAGAGGAGTAAGCTTGAACTCATACGAGAGCTTTGTAAGAAGTTTAGCGGATGGGGATGTGGAGAAATTTAAGCTGTACATCTCAAGCTATATCATACAAAGCGGCAGCTACTTTGATTTTAACAAGAACACTCCTGAGCAGGTATTTCATGTGTTTATATTGGGTCTTGTGGTGGGGCTTAGAGGAGAGTACGACATTCAATCAAACAAAGAGGCGGGTCTAGGGAGATGCGACGTAGCCTTAATACCAAAGGATATCACTAGAGCTGGCATACTTTTGGAGTTTAAGACCAGTGATAGCCTAGAGACCCTTCATGAAAAAGCTGAGGAGGCCTTGAAGCAAATCAAAGAGCGTCAGTACATAGAGATGTGCAAGCAAAAGGGGGTCAAGGAGGTTTTAGCAATAGGCCTTGCATTTTGCGGTAAGCACATGGAACTGGTGTATGGGTCTGAACAAATCACATGTATTGAGAGCAGCTGATGAAGCTGGTGTTTCATGTAAAATGTGCTATGTTGACTTTCAATGTGTTTTAAACCTTTAAAAATATGAGCAACGACTGCAAGTGTAGCCCTATAAAACTCCAGCTTATGTTGCTTTTAAGCTTTGTTCTTATAGTGTCCGGACTACTTTTACTTCAGGAAGATGCATTTCGTGAGGATGCAATTGAATCAAGGGTTGGTACCATTACTCCACAAACAGATGAATGACTCAATTAAAGTCTGTAACGCAATGCTCAGCAAAGGCATGGGGGGTATAGAGCAAGCCTTCCTTGACTACTCGCAAATGCTACGGCTACGTGGTATGTCTGTGGTATCCATTGTCCGTTCGGGCTCAAAGGTTGCAAAAGGGGCGGAATCCCCCTGCTACGAGGTTCACAATTTTTGTAAATTTGACCCGTTTACAATTCTTAACTTAAAGAGAATTTTAAAAAAGGAATCTCCGCATCTGATTATCACACACGGTACAAGAGCTGCAAGCTTGTTTCAAAAAGCAGCGGGAGAAATACCCGTGATCTCTCTATGTCATAACCACAGCTATCGAGCTTTGCTAAAAAGTAATTTTATAATCGCGGTATCTGAGCACTTAAGAGATGAAGTGATATGCGGTGGCTACGATGCGAACAACATAGTAACAATACCCAACATGGTCACTGTCGAACCGCACTTGCAATTTACGGCACCACAACTGCGCCCTGTTCCAGTTATAGGTGCAATTGGAAGGTTTGTAAAAAAGAAGGGCTTTGACCTATTTATTCGTGCATTAAGCATACTAAAAGCCAGAAAAATCAAATTTTCTGCTGTGCTTGGTGGTGACGGCGAAGAATGTGATGAGCTAAAGAGGCTTGCCGACACACTAAACTTATCAAATGAACTGAGGTTCATCGGCTGGGTAGCAGACAAACAGTCATTTTATGACGGAATAGACATCTTCTGCTTACCATCAATAGACGAACCATTTGGTATAGTGATACTTGAGGCGTTTAAACATTCAAAGGCCGTCATTGCTACAAGATCTGGAGGCCCTTCACACATCATTCAAAGCGATTATAACGGCATATTATGTGCTGCAGGGAATGCTAGTGAACTTGCGGATCGCATTCAATCCCTGATTGCCTCACCTCAACTAGTGTACGATATCGCACAACACGGCTTTCAAACGGTTATGGAGCGGTATTCACAAGACATCGTCTCACAGCGTTTACAAGAGGTAGTTGCGAACCAAGTACACACCAACTGCAAGTGACACTGAATGCTTCATCGCTTTGATGGAAAGATAAAAACAATCATTGACAGCAGCTGTACAGTAAAGCTAAGCTCTAAAATGCTATGATTACAAACAATACGTTTACGATATGCAAGGAAAAAGTGAAGTTGCGAAAGAAATCGATAACATCTTGAACGATATCAAAGAAACGATCACATCCCCTCAGAGCAAGCTTAATACCAATATTTTGGAACTGACGGATGTAGTAAAGTCTGGAGAACAGATTGGCGACGATAAGCGGAGCACTTTGAGTTCGGAGCAACAACCTACGCTTAAACATGAAGCTACGTCTGATGTTGTTACCGAGATACGGCAAATGCTCAAGGCCCTTACAGAAAGCACACTTCATAGCACCAAACCTTTGGACCATTCCAAGACCTTAGAAGAAGTGATCGTGGAAATGCTTCACCCTAAGCTAGACAAGTGGCTAGACACCAATTTACAAAAAATCGTAGAAGATGTCATAGAAAGAAAAATTGAAAGGTTATATGAGGCAAAGTAGCACAAATTTTTTTACATTCATCGCGTGTATCGGTCTTGCAGAGTTCGCTTTTGCAACATCGCAGTCTGAGTCTTTTTTCAAAGAGATTGCAACGCTTGATGAAAAAGTACAAAGCCGTTTTGATCAAAAGCCAGCCAATCAATCAACCATCAACGCCGTTTCAAATTTAGACAATAAGCCAGAGGAGCACACTTCAAGTCAGGCACCAGCTGGTCCCACGGAGATAAAAACTACAGAACCAAAGGCAGAGCCTCAAGTCATCGCTCCTCCTGGGCCTACCATAGCGCCTACTCTACCACCTCCTCCTACGCCTCCCAAAACTCCACCGGCCAAACCAAAGCCCCAGGCTATCAAGCTCAAGTCTAAGGAATTTGAAGACTTTAAAACTGCTGTGAACCAACAAAAAATACCGTACATTCAAGCCAGGAAGGTGTACGACTATCGCAATCAGAAGCCTTCTCCAAGCATTAACAAACGGGAGTATGGTCCTAACAATCAACATCTACCGACTGCCTTGTATCAGGAGAAGTACACCGAATACCTATTTGATGCGGTTGATAAAAGCAGCATAGGCGATGTGAGGGCTTTGCTTGGTAGAAGAGCTAACATCAATGCTCGAGACGTTAAAAACGGCTACACTCCTCTAATGTACGCTGTTCAAAATCACGATGAAAAGATTTACAAGTACCTCATATTGAAGGGTGCGGATTTAAACATACAAGCAAACGACGGCAAAACGGCCTTGCACATAGCGGTACTGTCTGATGACCTTAATGCGATGACGACGCTAATAGACAGCGGCATAGACTACACCATCCTTGACAAAAACAACAAGAGGGCCTTGCAGTACAGCACGACGCATAGTGAGACAATAGGTATGTTGATAGCAAAGAAGGCGGACAACAGTGAACTCATACACTTTGCGGAACTTAACGCAATTGGGGCTGTTCGATATCTGCTTGAGAACGGCGCAAACCCAAACATGACTAACGAAAATGGCGATACTGCTTTAATGTATGCTGTACTTAACAACAATCCGCGCATGGTATCCTTGTTGTTAAAGGGGGGCGCGTCTCCCAACATGACCAATTCTGAATGTAACGATGCTTTCACAATTGCAAAGGCCTACGGTTATCAACACATTTACGATATTTTAACGACATATCAAATTAAAAATGAGTTACAGGCCTCTGAAGCGAAGCCATACGATCTTGAGCAACCTGTAGAGGAGCATGCGCCCTTGGGACCTACATATGATCCAGCGGAGTATCCATCTATGGGATACTTGGAGACACATGCACAGGTGTCTCAAAAAAGGTGCACGCCATTGATTAAGTAGACAAACTCATTGCAATGTCTATAGAAACATGTTCATCTCCCAAATCCTCATGAGTTTCTTTCGTTTAAGCAAGCCGAGGTTTTGGAGGACCATCAATGTCGTCTCTATTTTGTTACTGCCACTGTCGCTTATATACTTGGCAATTGTATGCTTGCGATACTTTCTTGCAAAGCCTGTAAAGCTTTCGGTGCCCGTTATATGCGTCGGGAATGCTGTGGTCGGCGGAAGCGGTAAAACGCCTATCGCAATCGCAATCGCACGATATCTACAAGCTCAAGGCCGTAACGTAGCATTTGCCTCAAGAGGCTATATGGGCCACAGCAGCACTAGCAAGAACAGCATTGCTGTCACCTCTCAAGATTACAAGGTTGTCGGGGATGAGGCGCTGCTACTAGCACGTGTAGCTAACACATTTGTTGGAGCTAACAAACAGGCAGTAGCAAGTGATGCGACAAAAAACGGTGCTCAAGTCGTGATTTTAGACGATGGCTTACAAAATCATAGCATTGCCAAGACTTTTTCAATCTTAGTTGTCAATTTATCGTATCAATTTGGCAATCACATGGTCTTACCATCTGGTCCTCTACGTGAGCCGCTTGCTTTGAGCCTAGCTAAAGCGGACTGTATTCTCACAACCGGAGAGGCTTCAGAAGAGGAGCATGTGAGGCTTGCAAATTTACGTTACGGCCTACCTGTTTTTAAGGCGAACCTGGTAGTTACCAATGCTAAAGAAATCTCAAATGGCACCTTTTTGGTGTTGGCTGGCATTGCTGAACCAGAGAGGTTTTTAAACACATTGAAAGGCCTCAACATAACGATGAAGGATGTGTTCATCTTTGGTGATCATCACATCTACACAGATGCTGAGTTTAACGCCATCTTTGAAATCAGCCAAAAAACCGGCATCAAGGTATTAACCACGAGCAAGGATTACGTCAAAATACCGAAGCACTACTTACAACACACAACATGCCTGGAGATAGCGTATGAGCTACCACAGGAATTCCTAGCCTTACTAGACCTATTGCCTAGCTCATTCTGAGTGGTTATACCAAGTCCATTCGTCAAAAGTCTAGATTTTGAATATCTGTATTAGAGTGCTGGTCTCAATTTCCGTGCGATTTATGTTTTTTGCAAAGGCTTATAGCCAAATGTTGACGTTTGAGGTGCAATATG
>NZ_SCFA01000103.1 GCF_004210275.1 Rickettsiales endosymbiont of Peranema trichophorum | reverse complement strand
ACACCACAACAAGAGAATGCTGTATATCACTTCAGGTATTAGGATAGCTGCTCCATTTGTGACATGAGTGTAACGTGGGTGTCTAGGTCTTATCCCTCGTAGGTTCGTAAGAGGAGCTGTAAGCTAGGTGAGATGTGGGTTATAGCACGATTCTGCTAAAAGTAGCATCTAATCCTACTGTCCGGCTGTAACACAGGTGTGGTCTCCTTCATAGAAGATTCTCACAAAATATGTATACCTCTTAACGTCTATTAACCGGTATATAGCCTTCCCTTCATCTTCCTCCATTCACATCAATTCATACCTCCTCTATTACCTGTAAACTCGTATCTACCTGTTAAATTGATATTGATCCACGCAATAGGCGATATACTCTTGATGTACTTTATACACTCTCTTCTCTTCCTACTTTCTTTTAATGCATTCAGCGTTTGGTCTAACAGTAAGCCATTGTAATATATTATACAGTTCGCTATTAAACGTGTGCACTGATTCCATATCTCATTCTCTGTTATCGACCTCCCTATTAATTTCCCTCCTCCTACGCTTGATATCGCCCTCCTTAACTTGTGATAGCTCTCTATCCTGTTTAGGGCTCCTCTTATCGATGTCCTGCAATACCTATCATCTATAAAATTTAGTAAATGCAGACTTTTCATTATCTCATTATACTCGCTTAATGCTCTCTTCACCCTGTTATGTCTCTTGTACGATGACAATTTACTCACTATGACGCTCTAGCTACTCCTTCCCATCACTAAAGATGCTATAATCCTTTCTATCTCGTCCCAATTCTCTTCTATTAATTCCTTGTCTATCACCCTCTTTGGCTTCAAGTAACATGCCTCATAGTCCTTTAATGGTCTCATACTGCTAATAACTTCCTCTTCAGGTCGGTTAAAATTTGGCATAAAACTTTTATCTATCGCATCTAATATCACGTAGTTCAAGCAATTTATACTATGCATATCACCTGTAATCGCTTCAGGGGCTATTTCTGAACTATTATTGTACACTATGTCAAATAAAAAATGGCTCTCATGCTCATTCGGGCTAATTATCTCTGAGTTTATTAGGGGTTTGACGATGATTGGAACGAAAAGTAGCTCTAAGGAGTTTTTATTTCATTTAATTTTCTCAAATTCCAATCTCACATATGATTATGGTAAAGGCTCATAGATGTGGTACGTGCACTAAGTCACATCGGCGTACATGATATCGTTTTGGAATTTCTGAAACTACTTTGTCAAACAGTAGACAAAAAGATCACAGAGAAAGTGGCAGACAAAGCCTCATTGTTTAAGCCAACATACTTTTCTGTTTATGCTGAAGTTGCACTTCAGCATAATGCCGATTATATAAAAGTCAAATTTTCATTTATTAAAATTTTGAATTTTAATCTCATTTAACTCTCGCAAGTTCCCGTCCTTCACAGAGTCCGGTAAAGCAAAGGAGAATTTGCCCAACGTGTTAATGTGCTTATGCATTAAAGGGGAGACTTTTGCAATATCTTCATCTTTAATCGGTATTCCATCTGCTTTTAATTGTTCTGCTGCCTTATGTATGTACACTGTATTCCAAATTACGATAGTATTTGTCACTAAACTTAACGCATTAAGCTGGTCTTCCTGGTTCTCTTTATAATGCTTATAAATTTCTCCTTTTTTCCCATGGAATATAGTTCTAAAGACGCTGTGACGTGATTCACCTTTATTGAGTTGCGCTAATATATGCCTTCTATATTCATCATCATCAATATATCTCAACATATGAATAGTTTTTCTAATCCTACCTATATTCATAATGGCTTTTGCAAGGCTGGAAGGCCTGTTATTCCTATACAAAGATTTGATCAATTCAGCAGCGCTAACGTAGCCAAGTTTGAGTGATGCAGCAATCCGCAAAACATCATCCCATTCCTTTGTAACTGCTTTCAAACTGGCTTTGTACTTTGCAATATCGTTAAGAACACCATAATCAGCTGTGGAATCAATCCTCCAAAATCTTGCTGAGCCGGTATCTGCAATTCTTGGGCTGAACTGATATCCAAGTAACCAAAATAGCGCAAATATTATCTCACTAGCACCTGCAGTATCAACCATGACTTCCTTTAAAGACACTTTTGTTTGCTGCTGAGTAATCGCATCCAGTACGTAAAGAGAATCCTTTAAAGTACCAGGAACACATAGGCCGTTTAATCCTGTAAATTGATCAGAAGTTAAATTATAATATGTAAGACCACGTTGCTTAAAATACTTTTGATTTGGCCCTGAATTAATCGACTTTACCGCACATGCGTATCTAATACCGTCACCCGATACAATGTCGCCGCTACCTATTTTTTGAGTTAGAGGTAGACCGGCATGATAATCAACTAGTCTTGCATTTGCTTTGCCTATATTGTCCGAACTAAAATAGTTCTGTTGAACCCAACTTAGTCTTGCTTTTGATAATGCAGGCTCATTATTTCTAATTAAAGGTTCATGCCCAATATTACAGGCTTCTGCCATAAGTACGGCGCAAATACTTATATCCAGATCTCTCATTTGAGATACTGATTCACTAATATGAGTGAATTCAGAAGTAAACCCGGTAAACCTGTTCACCTCCATTAATAGCTCAGGTAGTTCAATCTGAGGAAGTAAGGTGGATATCATGGCACGTAATGATATTAAACTTTCTGGCTCTTCAATTTTTTCTAATTTGGAAACTTGAACTTTCTTTTTCCCTTTGGTATTAAGAACGACCTTTAGATTGCCACTCTTATTCGCATTGCTTAATGTTGTCGCATAAGCAAGACTAAGATCATTACTGAACAAAGCAATAGCATCTGAAGACTCGACCGGCAAATTCAGTAATTTGCCTATTTGGCTTCTTTTGGTTAGCCATTCATCTCCGGAAAGAAGCTTGCTTCTTGGGTCACACCACTTTTCACTATCTTCTACAAATAAATCCTTACTTCTCATACTGGATTGCAGACCATCAAGTACACATAAGGTATATCCCGCACGATCAATTGTCTCATTATCTTTGAGTACCATGTGCCGCCAGCTTTCGGAAATGATTTCCTTCGGAGCGCCGTTGATATTTATTCTTTTCTTACCTTCGATATAATGTAAAAATTTCATCGCGTCATACAGATTTTGTCCCGACTTAGTTGACTTGAAGTCTATGGCTTGCAAAACGGAAGGCAGAAATCTCCTGACTTTTGCGTACTGATCTAACATTTCTTCAAAGTATTTTTCATGATTTTTTCTGGTCAGACTTTTCACCGTTGCAATTGCATCGCTTACTTGCTGTTTTGCCATACTCTGGTAAATGTGCTCCGGCAGGTTTTCCTTTGACTCGTTATCCAAAAACAATTGCGCAAATTCCGCCAATTCAGAAGCAGATTTATCTAAATCTCCCAAAGTTCGCAATCTGTTCTTTTCCCCGATTCTCTTGGCTGATGAGACAATTTCACTTATTAACATATCTAGTAAGTTCAGTACATAATCCAGAATCTGAATCTCGTAGATATAGGCGAACGAAACCAACATGGCAATTTGTTTATATTCGGGCATTCTGAGTATTGAAGGAGTCCATGAGGTTGTAACATATCTGGCGAAGCCCCTGAGTTTTATGAGAGGTACTTTTGTAAAGTCAAGATCTCGAATTCCGATAGATTTTATCTTTTTATATCGTTTAATAGCATCATTTAAAGCATTACTACTTATTCTGGTTGGAGCATTTTTCAACTGATCCAATTCACTGTATCTCTGATCCTTCAAAGGCTTTAAAAGAGACTTCAATAATTCAGTTTGTTCAATAGATGGCAACTCTGATAGCATGTACCACAAACGATTATCACTTCTAGTTCTCACTCGTGAGATTAGTCTGGTTAAAGTTGTAATGCCTGGAAGGAGGAGCTTTCTTTCCGTCAGCCATGATACCGTACGATCAAACAAAATACTGGGTCGTTCTATGCCATACCAGCATTGGGTATATAACCAGCGAGCTAATCTGAATAACCATAGACTATTGAGGTCGCAGTACCCAAACTTCTCCTTGATCTCAGACACATGTTCATACCTCGTTTTCTTACGCGAAAGATAGCTATTTAAATCACCAAGCTCCTTAATCTCAAGCTGAACAGCCAAATAATTTTTGACAAGTTCAGGTACTTTCAAAGGATTAGCAAGGAAAATGCCTATAAATCTTACAGTTGTAAGTTGCAGGGCATAACCCAATCTGTTATAATTCCTTCGACAGTTTTTAATGAGGGATTTATCATAATCATCCAAATGAAAGTACTTGTGTAAAATTTCCAGACCCACAGTCTCAGGAAAAATTCCATAATTTTCTTTTTGTTTACTGGTTAAAAAATCAACAGGCATAATGTCTTATAAAACGAACGTTTTTTGAGAGTAAGAATCTCCTTTAAAAATACCCCTATATCACGTATCATATTGTTATCTTATTAATGTAAATCTAATATTGCCATGGTGTGCACAGTAAATGAGAATAAATAGAAAAATTGGTTATGCAAGAGTTAGTAAACATGATCAGCACTTAAAGTTGCAAATTGATGCCCTTTTAAACTATGGATGTCGTGAAGGTGAAATTTTTACTGATCATATATCTGGAGCAAAAGCTGAAAGACCAGGTTTAGAAAAATGCCTACAAGAACTACAAAAAGGAGACACCTTAGTCGTTTGGAGGCTAGATCGTCTAGGTAGATCAATGCCACATCTTGTATCTACTGTAGAAGATTTAAAGAATCGGGGAATTAGCTTTAAATCCCTGTGCGATGGTGCAATTGACACAACTACAGCATCAGGGGAGCTTGTGTTTAATATCTTCTCTTCACTGGCGCAATTTGAAAGAAAATTAATTCAGGAAAGAACTAAAGCAGGGTTAAATGCTGCAAGAGCCAGAGGCAGAAATGGCGGAAGAAAAAGAACTCTTTCTACTGACCCCAAAGTTTTGACTGCTAGAAAGATGCATAAAGATCATAATATGGATATTGATAACATCTGCAAAATGTTGAAAATTTCAAGAGCTACTTTCTATCGATACCTCTCTTTAGATAAATGATCAAAACTCCTTAGAGCTACTTTTCGTTCCAATCATCGTCAAACCCCTATTACAAAGCAATAAGGAGGTAGCGGTTCTAGGGAGTACAATGGAAGCAAGATTAGAGATGTGCATGAAGGGAACGGAAAGGAAGCTGTGGGTAGACGCGGACATGGATAACGACATAGACGTATTGGTATATACGAGAAGGGATGGAAGCAGCAGCATCTGTTATTGTGAGTCTATGGATGATGAGCTATCAAGTAGTGCATACGGACATGAGAACTGTGTAACGGTGGACGAGCTATTGTGAATTTGAAGAGGTAGGACCACTAAAACAGCTGGAGGAAGTATTTGGAATAGTGTACAATGGGTTGTACTAAGCATGAACGTAAAAGAGTATAGTGATGACAAGATACCTAGACGCAACAAACGATGTAGCATTTAAGAGAGTCTTTGGTGATAAGGAAAGACTGAAGGATTTTTTAAATGCAAT
>NZ_SCFA01000091.1 GCF_004210275.1 Rickettsiales endosymbiont of Peranema trichophorum | reverse complement strand
GAAAAAGATTTGGCCTTAGATTTAATCTAATCGCTGGCATTTATAATTTAGAGTTACTATAAATCAGTTTCGAAAGAAGTCTATTGTTGTGCCCAACTATTTTCCCAAAACCAGTATATTCCTGACTTACGGCACTTTTACCTCTGAAGTCGGGAAACCTGCACTCTAAGTTATTTGAAAAGAAGGGCACAACCACAGTTGGTACTACACCTTCACACCACATCAGCAGATAACACTACTCCACTACAGTGTTACTCCGCTGTTCCAATCCATTGTCACAGGGTAGAACGCAGAGTCTATGATCCCATCTCCTATCAACTGAGCGTGATACTCTGTTGCGTAATCAGCTGCACTAGCCTTTTCAGTAGTGTATGGTGCAGCCTCATATCTGCTCGAGTGCACATGCTCTGATTCAAAGCTATTGCCTCTATCACTTGATGTGAGCTCTGTGCCAATAGTACCACCATCCAACCACACCATCAGCCTTTCCAATATGTGCAACCTCATCATATGCTCCTGAAACCACGCCGGTAATGTTGATATCCATTCCAGTATCTCATCAAGAAGCAGAGAGTTTTGATTATCATTTGCCGAAGTAGCTACAGTTCTGTAATGCCTTTGTGAGCTGCTGATTACCACAGCTCCTTCATCTGCCAAAGCGTTGTCATTATCGCTGCTGCATGAGCTTCCCGCTGAGAAGCCATCCAACTCTTGTGAGGCGCTGCTGTCGTTGTTTGAGCAAGCCACACATTCTTCTTCATCACTACTGGCCTCAGTATCAACCATGTCAACATCTGCAGGTATAGACTCCAAAAGTTTCTGAGCATATGTCGGCAACACCGCTGCCCTCAGCTTATGGATATTTTCAGTATCAAACTTTTTCCACCAATACGGACTCTCATAGTATCTACACACTTCCTTAATCATCTCAAATGGGACCCTAAACATTGAAAGGGCCAAACTATAACCAACCATCTGTAATATGGCCTTATCGTTATGCTCTAATATCTCAAAAGCTTCCTGTGAAGTATCTGACAGTACTTTGCTCAATCGCAACTTCTCTGTGCATAAGCTTATATCAGCACCACGTTGTAATAGTAAGATACATATCTCTTTTTGTTGATGAGCGGCCGCAATAGACAGAGGCGTCAACCCTTCATCGTTAATAACATTTGGCTCTGCTCCAACCTCTAAAAGCAAATCAACCATGTCGATATATCGACCGTCCCTGAGAGCAAGATGCAGTGATGTCTTTCCATTGATATCTACCAAATTTGGGTTTGCTTTATGTTGTAGAAGTAGGCGAGCGACATCAATATAATTGTGATAGACGGAGAGATGTAAAGGTGTCCACATTCTATCATCTTTATAATCAACGTCTATCAGTGGATACGCCAGAAGCAGTTTAGAAATCTCGACATCATTCTTGCGAGCAGCGTGATGTAATGGACCTTCATCGCCTATACCCCCATAATGAAGAACATCTCCACCACTGTTCAAGTAACTCTGTACACCATTGATATCACCATATTCTACATAGATATAAAGGTCGATTGTTGTTAGCATATTTTACTATTTCAATATATTTGTAGATGGTTTCATCATATCACATTAAGCGTCGAGCACCACAGATTATGATCAGATATGTCATAAAACGAGCAATTTAGATATATTGGATTTAGATATTGCATTAAATTTAAGATAAAATATTAGAGACCTCTCCATAATTGTGTAGAAGGAATGGATAGTATATAAGAGCTTGTCCTCAAATATGAGATAAGTTAACCCCGATTTGATATAAGGATGAGTTGGAAGAGAGGTCAAGAGTGAGTTGCAGATGAATCGGAATGGGAGTAAGCTTATCTTTTTAACCCAAATTAAATAGGTAGTCTATGTTCCCATTCCTCACTGACATCTTCTGTCATATTGATGATTTTTGCAATACCTTTGGAGAAAAAAATAAAAGACTTGGTTTGCCTAACCCAAATAAAAAAACGCAATAAGCCCTGTAGAATGGCTCTTTCGGAGGTTATGACAATGCCCGTCTTATTTCACATGAGCAACTACAGAACCTTTAAATACTTCTATATACACTATGTTCTTAAAGACCTTCGCTCTTGTTTTCCACAGGCTGTAAGTTACGAAAGGTTCGTACAGCTTATGGAGCACGCCTTGATGCCTTTAGCAATACTGTTGAACGGATTAAAGGGTAGGGACAGGTATATACTACGTCGATTCAACATCAATTGAAGTATGTCATACCAAATCTCATTTTTAAATGATCGAAACGGATTTTGTGAAACTCGGCTATGCCGACCTATTTCAATACGCTTACGCAGCTTCATCCTCAAATCCATTTGCCTGATTGAATCTGAAATTTGGTATCATATCAAGAGGGAAAGGCGGCATAAGGTTTTTCGTGGATTAGCGGACAAGCTCTTATCCTGCAACAAACCCGGAAAGTGTGGGAATTCCCAATAGCGTATTATAGTCCATCGTTGGCCACGTAGCTCCCGAGGGGTTCAATATCACCAGATAGCACTACTCCACTACAGTGTTACTCCGCTGTTCCAATCCACTGTCATAGGGTAGAACGCAGAGTCTATGATCCCATTTCCTATCAACTGAGCATGATACTCTGTCGCGTAATCAGCTGCACTTGCCTTTTCAGTAGTGTATGGCGCAGCATCGTACCTGCTCAAATCCGTATGCTCTGCTTCAAAGCTCATGCCTCCGTCACTTGATATGAGCTCTGCATCAATGGGAGCACTATTCGACCACGCCATAAGCCTTTCCACAATATGTGCAACCTCATCATATGCTCCTGAAACCATGGCGGTAATGTTGATATCCATTCCAGTATCTCATCAAGAAGCAGAGAATTTTGATTATCATTTGCCGAAGTAGCCACAGTTCTGTAATGCCTTTGTGAGCTGCTGATTACCACAGCCCCTTCATTTGCCAAAGTGTTGTCATTATCGCTGCATGAGCTCCCTGCTGAAAACCCCTCCAGCTCTTGTGAGGCACCACCATCGTTGTTTGAGCAAGCCACACATTCTTCTTCATCACTATTGACCTCAGCATCAACAGGCCCAACATCTCCAGGTACAGACTCCAAAAGTTTCTGAGCATATGTCGGCAACACCACTGCCTTCAGCTTATCGATATCTTCAGTCTCAAACTTCTTCCACCAATATGGACTTTCAAAGTATTTGCATACTTCTTTGATCATCTCAAATGGAAGCCTAAACCTTGAAAGAGCCAAACTATAACCAACCATCTGTAATATGGCCTTATCGTTATGCTCTAATATCTCAAAAGCTTCCTGTGAAGTATCTGTAAAGAATGTGCTTTCCCTTAGCTCTGGTCTACAGAGTGAAGGATCGGCCCCACGTTGTAACAACAGTATACAGATTTCTTTTTGTCGATACGAAATTGCGATAGATAAGGGTGTCTCTCCATCATTATCAACGATGTTTGTTTCTGCACCTGCTTCTAGAAGCAACTCAAGTGTGTCGAGGTATTCACTGTCCTCAACAGCAAGGTGTAACGTCGTCTTACCTGTTTCCTCCAAGAAATTTGGGTTTGCTTTATGTTGTAGAAGTAGGCGAGTAACATCAACATGATTATGACAAACAGCAATATGTAGTGCTGTCCATCTTCCATCACTATGAGCATCAACTTTTATAAGTGGATGTGCGATGAATAGCTTGCAGATTTCGAGGCGATCCATTCTGGCAGCATGGTGTAATGGCCCCTCACCATGTATACCACTGTAGTGCTCGCCGCCTACAAGAAAATTCCCCCCACTGTTCAGGTAAGTCCGTACCTTATCTATATCACCGGAATCTATGTAGAGAGCAAGGTCACTAATTGTCAGCATTATTGTAGAATTTAAAGTTAGTACATTGTCATACCGTATCATATTCGTACTGTGATTTCCAGAAATTATGATCAAATACCTCATAAAACGAGCAATTTGGATGCATTGTTTTTTTAATATTGAATTATATTTAAGATCGAGCATATAATGATGAATATGGGGAAGTAATAAATAGTCAATATCACTATGAAAAGGAAGTGAGAGAATGTTCAACAGAGATATACCGAGCCTAGTAGAAATGTCCCAACAGTGTCAGGTGATATTGAGCTATCTCCTGTTCAATCAAGACTTGACTTACTCAGTACTTGTGTGGCCGTACTTGATGAATGTGGTGCTGTAGGATTTGATGGTCAGAAATTTCTTATAGCTACGAATGACAGTGTAAACACTAATGACACTACTATTGACCAACAGCAGTCTGATAAACAGAAAGAATTTATAGAGAGGCTGATGACTCATCTCTCAAATATAGCAAGTTTGGCCCAAGGACACTGGGCACAGCGAGACCCTAGTGGGAAACTTGTGGATGGTGTAGTATCGAATGGTGAGGATTTCAGTCAGTTTCAGAAGGATGTGCGAGCACAGCTCAATGCTATTATCGAGTTTGCAAGGAATGCAGGAGTAAATCATAAGAAAGTTGACCAAGAATTTATACCTGCTTTGAACAAGTTCACGAGATCAATATTGCTATCTTTCCATAGTCTGTCTGATGAGCGCGCTTTAAGCCAAGAGATGCGTGATGCATTGTTACAAGGTCGAGAAGGGTATAAACTTCTAAATCACCAACATAATAGAGGAGTGCATGCAGAAATGAAGGTATTAGATGAGACAATGAACTCGTCTATACTTCCGCGACTGTCTCAGAGCCCGCTGCCCCGAGGTACTCAAATTCAACCCCTATCCGTATATATAAGTGTATCAAAAGCATGTTGTGACGCTTGCATGACAGTTATAGCCGCTGTTAATAAGGCTTGTCAACGATATCATCTTGGGGCTCATCCCATAAGGGTTAAAGCTGGGCATGGTCATTCGTTTGCTGCTAAAATGCCAGCGTTTCTGGATATAGCCTCTAATTTCGTTCAAAATAATGAGTCCAGACGGCAGTTTCTTCATGACATCAAGCAAGATGTGCTCAAGAATTTCTTCGATATCAATCATAACGATACCGAAGAAAGCAAAGAGAAGAAGATACGTGACAAATATAAGCAGATAAGTGGTAAAGAGGCTACAGAGACAATAAAACATAATAATTTGATATGGCATGTATTTAACATACCACACAATGCAAATGAGGTGTCCAGGGTGTCACAACAACACACCAGGTCTAGATCTCCAGCAATAGGATTGTTTCATGGTCTAGAGCCTGAATCTGTTGCGCTAACTCCAAATGTTGTGGAGGGGAAGTGTAATGATATAGAACGTGAGGTAAAAATCATTTTGACATCTTCCAATCATGTTGACAGTCAAAAAGCATATCAAGGAATACTAGACAGGCTGTCTAGACTTGAGAAGCAAACAGCACCATATGATAATCGAGATAAACTGCGGATAATATCGCGAATCAACAGTATGAGCCCTCTGCATTATTGAGTTAAGTGAATAGAAGTATTATGGTATGAAGGATAAAGCAACCAAAAGAGGATATGATGAGTTTTTTAAAGATTGAAGCAGAGCATAGGATTCAGGGAAGTAAGGTGATGCGACTA
>NZ_SCFA01000040.1 GCF_004210275.1 Rickettsiales endosymbiont of Peranema trichophorum | reverse complement strand
TGTATGTCTTATTATGGAGCTGTATGAAGCACACAGGTATTTACTTGAAGTAGATGGATTGCTATCAGATAGTGAGGTAAGGATCTTTAAGGCGTTAATGAACAGAGAAGGGAAGCCATCTGATATCAAGTCAGCACTTAGGCGGTTGTGCCTGTATATGTATAGGTATTGTGGCAAGAACCCTATCATCTTAATAGATGAATACGATACACCGATACAAGAGGCTCATCTGCACAGATACTACGGGGAGATGGTAGAGCTGATGCGGGGCATATTGGGTCAGGCATTAAAGGATAACAGTTACTTAACAAAGGCTGTGGTTACTGGCATAACACGTATCTCTCAGGAGAGTCTATTCTCTGGACTGAACAACATCTCAGTATATTCAATGCTAAGAGAGAGGTTTGGGCAATACTTTGGATTTACAGAAGATGAGGTTGTAAAGCTACTGGAAGAAACAAAGCAACCGGTATCGCTTAGTGAAATAAAGGAGTGGTACAACGGCTATCAAATAGGCAAACATGTATTGTACAACCCCTGGTCTATAATCAACTGCTTGGACAACGAAGGAATACTACAGGAGTACTGGTTAAATACGTCAAGCAATGCGTTGATAGGGGATCTGTTAAGGAAGGCAAAACCTGTAGTGAAGAAGGAGTTTGAGGAGTTATTACAGGGGAAGGTAATAACACAAGCACTGTCTGAGAACTTGGTATTTCCCGATATAAGAAAGAAACCGGAAGCGTTGTGGAGTTTGTTGTTGTATGCAGGATACTTGAAGGTAGTGGAGAAGGAAAGGCAAGGTAACAAGCTGATATGTCATTTATTGATACCAAACAAAGAAGTGAGCTTTGTGTACGATGACATAGTAGATGATTGGTTTAGTGAGGCAATAAGCATAGAGTCATACGATAGCTTTGTGAAGAGCTTGGTGGATGGAGACATGGAGAAGTTTGAGATGTACATCACAAGCTATATCATGCAAAGTGGGAGCTACTTTGACTTTAATAAGAACACACCTGAGCGAGTGTTTCATGTGTTCATATTGGGTTTGGTAGTGGGACTGAGAGGAGAATACTACATACGGTCCAATCAAGAATCAGGGCTTGGAAGATTTGACGTAGTGATGCTACCAAAGCAGAATGAGAGAGCTGGCATCTTACTAGAGTTCAAAGCAACAGACGACACAAGGAAGCTAAAGGCAAAAGCAAAAGAAGGCTTAAAGCAAGTGAAGGATAAGCAATACCTGGAGCTATTTAGACAGAACGGAGTGAAGGAAGTACTGGCGATAGGGTTGGCGTTTTGTGGGAAGCACATGGAGCTGGTATGCCAAAGGCTCAATGAGATTTAGCACCACTACCGATGACGAGCAGGGTACTATTATAAAATTGTAACACATTCTAAATATTACAGTTGCGTGAATGTAAAGACTAAAGTAGGGTCTCGGATAATGTTATGAGTCTTATCCGTTCTATCCTATGATGCTGATTAGGAATAATAGGTTTTGGTCACATGTTTTAGGGTTCACCCTGTTATTTATCACACTGGTGCTGCTGGTTCCTGCGGGCGCCATCACTTTGGAGTTTAAACGTGAAGAAGATAGAGCTGAGTTGATCAGGAACATGTTTAAGGATAGGCAGATTGAACTAGGACATGCAGATGGCATGAGCCAGAAAGCAGTAAGGCGCAGTGAGAAAATATCGGACAAACATCAACTCTCTTCATTGCCTCTCTCGCTTGCCCAACTCAATGGGGTCAGTCCAGGATTTATACGAAAAGCATGATGTGAAAGACAATGACATTAAACAACAGTAGATTTAGAAGAGTCTGAGGAAGATGCGAATTAAGTTGTGTGCAAAGCTGTTCCTGATAATTGCCCTTATGGCATTGCCGTTTGAGGGATTGATGTCTGGGGAAATCGTTAAGCATGTCAAGAAGGAACATGTGACGTATCCGAACGTATGGAGACATAGCGTACCAGGATATATAGTGGATGTGTATTTTAGTCCGGATAGAAAGGTTATTGTACAGTTTAAAGCATGTTCGTGTAAGGGGTGTTGTGAGGGTAGCATTGAAGGCTGGAGGGGAAGAGAAGAACATTATGTTTTAGAATTCTTTACAGGTATGACTACTAAAATAGGAGATGAAAGAAAATTTGGTGAGTTTGTGAAGAAGAAGAATTTAAAGTTGTATAGAGCAGACAATAACCAGATTAGATTGCAGAGCGGTTTGAACATTAGGACATACTGCGCTGAACAGAGCAAAGAATGTATGTATAATGGGTTGTTACGATGTCTTTTAGTAAAGGGAAGAGTGAAGCCAGGAGAGGTGTTAAAGAAAGGTGCGCGCAATACGAAGAGCTTCTCTATTGTTCGAGTATACGATCAAGTCACGAGGGAGAGATATGAAGAAGGTGATGAGAAGATATGTGGGAAGGGAGGAACGTTTCTTTATAAGAAGCTAGCTTTTTTTGGTAGAAATTTGGTTGCTTTAGATGACAATACTTTTTTAGCTTACGATAAGTCAGGTGATTTAATTGTACGGTTTAATGAGAATCTGAAGACAAAGTTTAGAGCTGGAAATCCGTCATGGATAAACGGTATGATCCTAGAGGGTGAATTCTTCGTGTTACCTTATGCTAGGATTAAAGCATTGGCAAGTAAAGTGAAGGAAGAAGGAGAATATACTGTACAGGGATTACATGATAGGGTGTTATTAGATATACGTAACAAGTGCGGTAGAGGACAAAGGTTGACAAAAGATGGATGGGTGCCCGATCCATTTCCAAAGGGATGCAAATGAGGTTGCACATGAAATTGTTAGTGATAATGATTTTGATATTGTTACCGTTAAGTGAAGTGATGTCAGAAGAAGGAGGTGTGGTCAAGAAGAAGTATCCACCATATCCAGACATATGGGGGTATAATTTTTCTGAGAATCACGGTGGTTCTGGGATATACTTAGCACCGGATGGCGAGGTTGTGGTCAGTTTTAGTAAGTGCTCCTGTAAGGGCTGTTGTGAGGGGAAGGAGAAACAGTGGATTGGAGAGTTAGTGTATTATGTACGGAAGTTTTTTGAAGGCACAGACATAAAGATTGGTGATGCGATAGCTCGCGATCAGTTTATAAAAGACAATGGTTTGAAGGATACATGGAAGATACCAGATAATGAGATTACATTAAGGAATGGCATAACTGTGCTTGCATCTTGCTCAGGGACTGGTAGGTTGTGTCGACACAATGAGATGAGGCAGTGTACTCTGATAAAGGGTAGGAAACAACCTGGAGATGATCGTGTATATAAATACCACGAAGGTGTAGAGAGTTTTTACGTTGTGGTGCTTCAAGATGATATATCCACAGAGGTGTCAGAAACTGAGGATTATTGTGAGTGTAGAGCGTTAGGAACTACTTTTTATAATCAGTTGAGTTTTTTCCCTAATCGCCTAGTACCTTTAGATGATAATACCTTTTTGGCTGGTGGTAGTAATGGTAGTGGGAGCACTGCAATAGTACGTTTTGATCAAAATATGAACAGTAAATTTCAGTTATCTGGTAGTGTGGAATTAGCACCAGGAGAGATAATAGAAGGGAGGATATTTGCGATACCATCTTCAGCAATCGACGGCGATTATGCGGAGCTATGTGTAAAGGAGTACGACGGAATTCAAGGATTACATGATTTGTTGCTATTGTATTTATATGAAGAGTATGGCAGGAAAAAATAAGTTCAAACAATAGGAGGTTACAAGATGGCTGTAATAGATAAGAAGTCTGAAGCTAAGGAGGCTAAGGTCGATAATGTAGGGAAGGATTTTAGGATGGTCTGAGGAAGATGCGAATCAAGTTGTATGCAAGGCTGTTGCTGATGATTACTCTTATAGCGTTACCGTTAGGTGAAGTGATGTCAGAAGAAGGAGGTGTGGTCAAGAAGAAGTATCCACCATACCCAGACGTGTGGGGATATGATTTCCCCAACGCTTATGGGGGTGTTAGAACATATTTAGCGCCAGATGGAGAGGTAATTATGAGTTTCGAAGGGTGTTCATGTGAAGGGTGTTGTGAAGGGAAGGAAGAACAGTGGACAGGACAACTAGTGTATTATGTACGGAAGTTTTTTGAAGGCACAGACATAAGAATTGGGGATGAGGTAGCCCGCGATCAATTTGTGAAAGCAAATGGTTTAAAGGATGAGAGGGAGATAGTAGATGATCAGATTACATTAAGAAATGGAGTCACCATATATTCATACTGTGATAGGGGAGGTAAACTATGTTACCCAGATGAACTAGAACACTGTACATTGACAAAAGGTAGGAAGAAGGCGGGTGATAACTACCTCAACAGATATCAGAAAGATGCGGAGGTTTTTTCTATTGTAAGACTTTACAATAACATCTCTATGGATATGTCAGAAGATATTGGAGGTAAGTACGATTGTGGAGGGAATGGAGGACCACTATTTTATCACCAGTTGAGTTTCTTTTCAAGCCGGTTCATAGCTTTAGATGATGATACATTCTTAGCTTGCAGTATTTGGGGTAATGAGGTAGTACGTTTTGATCAGAATATGGAGACTAAATTTCAGTTATCAGGTAAGGTGGAGCTAGCACCAGGGGAGGCGATAGAAGGAAAGCTGTTTGTAGTACCGTATTCTGTAATTCAGAGATTATCGACAGAAGTGTATCAAGATGATGATTATAGGATACAGGGATTGCATGATAGATTATTGTTGTATTTGTATGAGCAGCATGGGAAGAAGGAAGGCAACATCAAACAATAGGGGGTTAAGCAATACTAATGAAGTGGTATATTAAATTGCTATTGATGGTTTTGATGTTGTTACCATTGAGTGAAGGAATGTCAGAAGAAAGTGGTATGGTCAAGAAGAAATATCCACCATATCCGGATGTATGGGGGTATGATTTTCCCCACGCTCATGGAGGTGTTGGAACATATTTAGCTCTAGATGGGGAAGTGATTATGAGTTTTAAAGAGTGTTCGTGTGATGAATGTTGTCAAGGGAAGGAAGAACAGTGGACTGGAGAATTAGTGTATTATGTACGAAAGTTTTTTGAAGGCACAGACATAAAGATTGGTGATGAGGTAGCCCGCGATCAATTTGTGCAAGCAAATGGTTTAAAGGATGCGTCGGAATACTCGGGATCCATATCTAATAGTCAGATTACATTAAGGAATGGAATAACTATAGATTCATACTGTGATAGTGGGGGTAAATTGTGCCAATCCAGCGAGCTAGAACAGTGTATATTGACAAAAGGTAGGAAGAAGCCTGGTGATAATTACCTCAACAGATATCAGAAAGATGCAGAGGTCTTTACAAGGCATTTATTGTTACAGATAGTCAGCATGCTCTTTGATCGTAGTTTCAGTTCTTCAGAAACATCTAAGGGTTCAACACGATGTCCCACCCCAAAATGGACCGGCAACCCCCCAGGTCCATCACAAACTTTGCACGGCATACTACCCCCATATTCTATACTCCCCTCTAAATTGATGCAGCTCACACATAGCCATCATCAATTCCGCACTATCGCTATTAATTTTAATGACAAACTACATTATAGCCTGATCCACAGCACCATGAAGACACACTAGTCCACTCCATTAAGGTATCTAACAGAGGAAAATCCTCTGGCGTTCCACTTAAGGATGTGTCTCGGTTCACTCTCATACTTTC
>NZ_SCFA01000070.1 GCF_004210275.1 Rickettsiales endosymbiont of Peranema trichophorum | reverse complement strand
CTTCCTGGTAACCTAAAGTCTGGATGCTTGACTAGTGTATCTTCTATCCACTTGATATTCCTATAACAACTACTCTCCGATATACCATATGAAGATGCAACATGAAAATACGTACGGTATTTCCTTAAGTATTCCAACGTCATTAATAGTCTATCTTCCATACACAATATATTAGCCTTACCTCCACTTGCTTTCTTCTTTTGTTCTGCTTCTTCCAGTATTCCTATCATCCTTTCAAATGTCCTTCTCTTGACTCCGCTCAACCTTCGAAAATCCTCTTCTTTGTAGTCTTTGATTCTATCCTACTTTGTCATAGCCTCACTTATCCTCATCTATAAATAATACCAAATTTCAGATTAAATCAGGCAAATGAATTTGAGGATGAGGCTACGTAAGCGTATTGAAATAGCTACGCAAAGCCGAATTTCACAAAATCTGTTTTGAATCATTTAAAAATGGGGCTTTGTATATACTATTCAATAATCACTACATAACGTCTATGTCCTGTACTTCAGATATGGATGTATTGTAAATTCCATATGCTGTTTCTTCTTGATATTCATAATATGCTCCAACACTAAAGCTTGAAACTGTTAGACCACATCTCATCAGTACACCTACTGCCTCATACTCCTTGTTCATCACATTCTCATCTGGCTTGTGTTCCACATCCACACCCAATACAGCCTTCTCCTCAATCATACCTATTATATCCTCTGCTGTATGAGCCTTATTGTCTAACTCCAATCCATCTTCAAATAACCTTATTCTCCATGCAGATTCTAAGCTCTTGATAAATTCTAAAATCCTTTCTACAGGATGTGAGCGCAACACATAAACTTGTAACCACTCAGGCAATTCACTAATCCATCCTAAAAGCTCCTCAAACAGGACTCCTGGTACCTCTTCATCATTCACTTCCACAGTTCCATCCTTTTGCCTAACATCACTACCTATTAACACTGCTACATCACCCCACTCCTGATGCATATCTTCTGTGGACCTTATACTGGGCTTATCTTCTCCATCTGTATCCTCATGGCCAGCTATCTTTTGCTTACCTATGGTATCCTTCCGTCCACTATTTGATGTGGCAGCATTGTTTTCGCTCGTACTGCCGCCTTCTACACTTTCACATTCCTCTAAATATTGCATTTCATCGAAGTCATATCGAAATGCGCTGCACAGAACATTAAGCGAATCCTGAGTATACAAGTAATCCAAAACATGCTCCTTAAGGTAATCAAACTCTTCATCAAATGTGACTTCCCAATGAGGTAAAAACAAACCAGCACGTATCGACAGGAGCTCTCCCCCTTCTAAATCTATCAGAGGAATCTGATCTTTATGCTCTTTCAAATACTTTAAAACATAAGCAAATGTGCTACCTTCCGTAGGATTGCTCATTCTTGGGTTATCTATACAGTGATTTAATACATAAGCAATAGGGGTATAGGGCTTACTGTTGAGAGTTGTTAGTATGCTGGATGTATGAGGTATATCCAGAATCTGCTTCACCATACCTGGCTGCCTAAGTTTAATGGCTCGATCCAGGGCTAAACTCAACACGTCATCTCTTTCAATGTTGGAATGGGCAGCCATAAACTTTGCTATAAATTCTTCTACTTTCCCTTGTTTCAAATATTTACTAAAATTCTTAAAATCACTGGGACTCATCGCGATATTTAACTTTCTTGCCTTCATATTCTTATTCCTCATCTTTATAAATTATGTTTTTTTATCGTAAAGCGGCGAAATTGTATACGGATTCCCAATAAATCGCAGCTTTATACACTATAACACACTTTCATCTACTTCATCCAGAGAACAATCGTGTCGCCTGTAATTTGAACTCGTATTTTCATATACACCTCTATTTATTATACCATTTTCGTAAATAACTTATCTAATAATTGAGGGAGCATATTTGTGCCAAGGTTTGTGTGGTACAATTTTTAATAAACTCGCATACTGAATCCTCTAAAGCTTCCAAAGTATCATATACCTTATTTGTGATCGTATTGCGTTTCAAATATTGCCACCATCTCTCTGTAGGGTTATTCAGGTGAGTAGGTTGGTAGATAAAGAATCTCAATGTTATGCGGTACAACTAAATTCTTCGACCTGTGCCAACCAGCTCTGTCCATTACTACTATAGCTTCACAACCTCCCAAGTATTTCGACATCTCATTCAGAAAAATATTCATCAACTCCGTATTCACATTTCCCGCTATCAAGCTCAAATTATCTCCTCTACACACGTTAACTGCCCTGTAAACATAAAAATTTTGAAACCCAACCTTCATCCTTACTGCCGTACGAACTCCCTTCATAAACCAACTGTGTCCTAACTTAGAATGAGTACCAAATCTAGACTCATCAAAAAAATATACTGCCTTATTTGGACTCTTTTCCCTCACTTCCTTTAGATTTTTTTAACTCCTCATAGAGTTTCTTATCTTGCTTGTAGTGTACAGGACGAGGCGTTATAATACGATAGCTTCATCTTTAACAAAGTCCTATAAACTCCAGCGCTGCTAGTATCTAAATCAAACACTTCCTTTAGCCTTACAACAAGCTTGCTCAATGTGAGATTAGGCTCTTCTTCCAGCCACTGCTTAATAGCATCACAATGATTCTCTTGTAATTTACTCTTTCTGCCTCTACCGGGTTTATAATAAAGACCAGATAATCCATTATCCCTGTAGCCTTTTACCCAAGCTCTTAGTGTATTTGTAGTGATATTGAACACTTTCGATACTACATTAACACCATGCTCCTTTGCAGAAACTATTCCCCTGAGCCTCATTCCTACTCGATTGTCTTCCCGTAAATTACTCAGTTCACGGACCGCCTCTACATATAGTGACTCTGTTATTAGTTGTGGTGATAATCCCATCTCTACCTCTTCTGTTGTTACAAAGATGACATATCTTTCCATTTGATACCCATAACCACGATTAAGTGTGTTCAGAAATGGAGCTATTATAAATCCAAGTACATGATTTACTTGCTCTATAAAAGTATCCTATCAAAAATTGTAGCAATCACAATGTGATGTGATATAATGCCACTCATCACGCAATATTAAATCATGTTAAAATATGCCTACAATGGATCTTCTTCGCATGTACGTAGAGGACGGGGATATAGATGGAGTCAAGGAGTATTTGAACAGTGGAGGAAGCGTTCATAACAGTGACATATCTGGCGAAGTAGCCTTGCACCATGCTGCTAGGTGGAATCGTACTGAGATCCTTAAGCTACTACTTGCACATCCACTTGTAAGAGTTGATGCTCATAATGATGGAAGATGGACAGCACTACATCTTGCTGTTTTTCGCAATCATGTTGATGTTACTCGCCTACTTCTACAACATAAAGCAAACCCAAACTTCTTGGAGGAAGCAGGTAAGACGACGTTACACCTGGCTGTTAGGAACAGTGAACACCTCGATACACTTGAGTTGCTTCTAGAAGCAGGTGCAGAAACAAACATCGTTGATAATAATGGAGAGACACCCTTATCTATCGCGATTTCGTATCGACAAAAAGAGAACTGCATACTCTTGCTCCAATATGGCGCAGATCCATCTCTCTGTAGACCAGAGCTAAGGGATAACAAATTTGTCACAGACACGTCACAGGAAGCTTTTGAGATATTAGAGCATAACGATAAGGCCATATTACAGATGGTTGGTTATAGTTTGGCTCTTTCAAGGTTTTCATTACCTCTTGAGATGATCAAAGAAGTGTGTAAATACTTTGAAAGTCCATATTGGTGGGAAAAATTTGACACTAAAGACATAGTCAAGCTTAGGAAGATTGTTTTGCCCACCTATGCCAGTGAGCTCATGGCACATGAGCTTGAGAACACCGAGACTGGGTCCCTTACCTCAGACATCAACAGAGAAGAAGATACTCACTCCAACACCGACACAAGCCTCGACTCACAACATGACAACAGTGTCTCAGCAGCTGATCAAGACTCAGCTGCCAGTGCGTGTCGTGATGATGACACCGCCTTGACAAATGAACAAGTAGCTCCAAGGAGCAGCCAACAAAAACAACATGAAACTCCAGAAGACAATGATCCAAGCAACATTGTTCCTAACGACATGCTTACATGGATGTCAACTCTACCCACATGGCTCCAGGAGCATGTGATGAGGTTGCACATAGTAGAAAGACTGATGGGATTCTTGGACACTTCCTCTCCTATTTATACTGGTCTCATATCAGGTTACAGAGCTGTGAGCTTTGAAGCAGAGTATACTACGTACTTTACAAAATACGACACTGCTCCACACACTGCTGAAAACGCAAGGGCGACTGACTACCTAACAGAATATCAGGCTGAGTTAGTGGGAGATGGGACTATGGAGTCTGGGCTTTATCCTTTGACGATTGATTGGAACAGCGGCGCAACAGTGGTCTAACTCGTCCGTGCGTCAGAAGTGATGGAGAGGAGAAGATGGGTGTCTAGGTCTTATCCCCCGTAGGTTCGTAAGAGGAGCTGTAAGCTAGGTGAGATGTGGGTTATAGCACGATTCTGCTAAAAGTAGCATCTAATCCTACTGTCCGGCTGTAATACAGGTGTTGTCTCCCTCATAGAAGATTTTCACAAAATATGTGTACCTCTTAACGTCTATTAACCGGTATAGGGTCGCGTTACACCCAATATCCTTCAATTTCACCGTCCATCATCATTCATAAACTATATCATTCCCAAAGGAAGGTGATTCTAAGGACCAACAAGATGTAGATGTAAACTACAATTTCTGACAAATTCAATTTAATACTTGACACCTCTGACTCCATAATGTAGCCTGCGCGCAGGCTATATTACACAAACGAGGTAACTACTGTAACTAGTCCATTCGTCAAAAGTCTAGATTTTGAATATCTGTATTAGAGTGCTGGTCTCAATTCCCGTACGATTTATGTTTTTTGCCAAGGCTTATAGCCAAATGTTGACGTTTGAGGTGCAATATGAGTCTCAGCCTCAATTTTGAGCATGACTCACCCCTCGCTGCTCGTGTCATCCCTTCAACTTTTGACTCCTTGGGGGAAGAGGGGTTACGCAGAGATTAATGGGTTGATAACGTCTCCAATTATACCCTCCAGGTAGTTCCTACCTATCCTCCCGTATTGCTTCAGATGACCTATGATTGGCTCTATTGCGCTCCTTCTCTTCTGCATTAACTTCTCTTCCTTGCTAAGGTGCTTCTTCCTCGTGTTCGGCAGATATACCTTGCTTTTTGCTCTATGGTTATGTCCTCTATACCCGAGATCTACAAAATACTTGCCTGGCTCAATCCCCAACCCTTTCACCGCTAATATACTCTGCTCAAGTGTGTGACCGTCGTAAGGATTGTCGTGGAATGATTTCACTCCCACTACAAAGTTACCTCTACCACTCACAGCTATAGACACTTTATTCCCAAACTCGTATGGCTTATTCAGTTTACCTTTCCCTATACATCCCACCTCAGGTGCATGGAAGCTATAGATGACCTTCTTGTCTTGTTTATACAACTCCTTCTCTCTTTTGTTCAACACTGACTGAGCATGAATATCACGCGCTTTAGACAGAACAATTCTCGCACTATCCTCTAGTATCAGACCTCTATCTTCTATACCTCTTGTCGCTATTCGAAGCAGTCTACCAAGACGAACTTTGATGCTTTTCAGTATCTTACCTCTTACCTTCGCTTTGCTATCTTTCTTATACTTCCAGAGCTTCATCATCCCGTACTTAAAAAACTTCGCATATGTCTCGTTTAG
>NZ_SCFA01000063.1 GCF_004210275.1 Rickettsiales endosymbiont of Peranema trichophorum | reverse complement strand
GTCGCTTAAACTATACCAGCTTTGTAGTATCAACGCCTTGAGCAACTGAACGACATCATAACCGTTAGGACCATAACCACTCCTTCCCAAACCACATAAAATAGCTTCAAGCCTTCTCCACTTTATCAGACCGCATAGTCGCATCACCTTACTTCCCTGAATCCTATGTTCTGCTTCAATCTTTAAAAAACTCATCATATCCTCTTTTGGTTACTTTATCCTTCATACCATAATACTTCTATTCACATAACTCAATAATGCAGAGGTCTCTATATGAGCAATATGTACTGAGGAAGGAGACGGGGAAGAGTAGACCAGAGTTATTGAAAGACTTAGAGTGGAGGCTGGATGTAGGGATAAAGAGAAGAGGAGTGTGTTTAGAGGTGCTAGAGGGACTGAAGAAGCTGAAGAGGAGTATAGTTGAGGGTAGTATAAAGGAACTGGAGCAAAATATAAGTGTACTTCTTGTAGAGGAGAGAAGGGAGTGTTAAAACTAGAGGAGGAAGAAGGAGAGGCATTGCAAGAAGGAGTGTATGATGTATAATGTCATTACATAGAAACACACAGCAGTAACAAGATGACACAGAAAGGAGGCAAAACAAAGCGGATGAAGTACAACGACGTATACATGATCAATCCTCTCATTGACGTCGCATTTAAGAAGATCTTTGGAGTTGAAACAAATGCTGACATACTGATATCACTGCTAAACTCTATAGTATCCGAGGAGGACCAGATAAGCGAAATAGAGATATTGAATCCGTACAACGAAAGAAATTTTCAAAAAGACAAGCTATCTATTTTAGATGTTAAAGCAAGGAACAAGCATACGGGCACCTACTTTTTGGTAGAGATGCAGCTAGCAGATGAGCTGGACTATCACAAGAGAGGGTTGTATGGCTGGGCAAGGGTGTACTCCAATCAGATAGGAGCATCAGGGAAGTACCGGGATCTGAAGAGAACGATAGCGATACATATATTGAACTTTACAGCAATAGACTACGAGAAGGAGAAAGGGTGGGGCGTACATGCGCCAAATAAGTATCACCATAGATTTGTGTTGCTGGACAAGGATACACACGTAGGGGGATTTAAGGATATAGAAATACACACGATAGAGCTAAGCAAGTACGCAGAGAAAGACGTAGAAGACATATACGAAGTAATAGGGAAGGCGAAGGAGATGTTGGACAAATGGGTAGCGGTATTGACGAAGTATGCGTTACTGGATCCCGAGAGGTTACCAAAGGGGTTGTCGGTACCAGAGATGAAGAAGGCGTTGCAAGTGATGAAAGAACTGCAGATGACGAACGTAGAGAGGGAGATATATGAATCGCATTTAGCATTTTGGAGGTTTGAGGACTCAGCATTTGAAAAGAAGCGTCAGGATGCTATGGAAGAAGGCATAGCGCAAGGGATAGCGATAGGAAGGTCTGAAGGTGAGCGTGAGAAGGCCTTATCGATAGCGAAGCATCTGCTGAGCATGGGTATGGAGCTGGGGAAGGTGAGGGAGGCAACAGGGTTGACAGAGGAAGAGGTTATGGGACTGATTGGGGAGTGAGCAGTACGAGCTGCCTAGTTTGTCTACAAATTTGGGTAGGCGTGCGTCTAATTGAGGGGGGCTGGGGTACTTGGCGGTAGCGCACCTCTGTGATGGTGCATTGCGTAAACCCATTATCGGATATTTATGGTGCAAGTAAGAATCCTTGCACTCAAGTGCTTAATCTTGCGGAACCGGAACGAGATTTTTGGGGGAACTGATGTACAGCTTTGGGATAAAGTGCGCGCTTATATGTCTGATGCAAAAATGGTGTGAAAAGAATGGGTTCTTTTTTTAGCGTATTTTGTTAAATAAAATTGAATAAAAAGCGAGAAGTATGTCAAACTGATATTATAAGCTTTTTATTTTAGCTCTAAGGTGGCGATTTATCATTTTAGTGTTAAGATTTTTACCCGTTCTAAGGGTCACTCAGCTGTTAACAAGGCGGCTTATCGTGCTGGAGAAAAGCTGCATGATAGGACGTTGGAGAAGACTTTTAACTACAGCAGCAAAAAAGATGTTTTGTACAAGGAGGTCCTTTTACCGAAGGAGGCGCCTAGTAGTTTTTGCAACAGGGAGGCTTTATGGAATGCAGTAGAGGGTGCGGAGAAGCGTAAGGATGCTCAAGTAGCTCGAGAGTTTACCTGCTCTTTACCTCTGGAACTCTCACATGAGCAGAACATAGCATTGGCCCGTGACTTTGTGCAACGCAAGTGCGTAGCACTTGGTATGATTGCTGACATGTGTGTTCACAATGGTAATGACGGGGCCCAGCCTCATGTACATGTGATGCTGACGACTAGAAGTGTAAGCAAGGAAGGATTTGGTGGAAAGGTTACGGAATGGAACAAGAGGAGCTTGTGTTTAGAATGGAGGGAGGAATGGGCTAATTATGTAAATAAACACCTAGTAAAAGCGGGATTTGAGTTAAAAGTTGACCATAGAAGCAACAAAGAGCGAGAAATAGCTTTAGAGCCGCAAAACAAAAGAGGTAATGCATCAGCGGGGGAGAGGCTGAGGGATAAGGTACTAGAGCATGAGGAGATAGCAAGGAGTAACGGGGAGAGGATTTATAAGGAACCAGGGATTGCGGTAGACGCATTAACGAAGTACAGCGCTACTTTTACGCATGTTGAATTGGCGAAGTTTGTGAACACGCATACGGTAGATAGGGAGCAATTTGAGAGGGTATACGAGAAGCTAAGAAACTGTGGTTTACTGATAAGGCTGGGAGTAGATAAGAAGGGACAGGAGAGGTACACATCGCAAGAGATGATAGAGATAGAGTACCGAATGGTGAGGCAAGCTGAGAGGTTGGAACAAACGCAGGAACATACGGTGGATTTGGAGTACAGAGAGGTAATTAGGAAGAAGTACGGCTTATCAGATAACCAGAAGGCAGCGTTTGAGCATATTACAGGTGATAGGGATGCAGCATGCATAGTAGGGTATGCTGGGAGTGGCAAGAGCTATACATTGGCAGCAGCAAGGGAGGTATGGGAGAACGAAGGGTACAATGTGATAGGGATGACCTTATCGGGAATAGCGGCAGAGCACCTTGAAGGGAGTACGAGGATCAAGAGTTATACGGTAGCGAACAGGGAAGCGAACTGGAGGAATCAAAGGGGGATATTGAGCGGTAGAGACATAGTAGTAGTAGATGATGCGAGCATGTTAGGAACAAGAGCATTAGGTAAGATCATAGATGAAGCGAGATTGCATAGGGCGAAGGTTGTGCTGATAGGTGATCCGAGGCAATTACAGGCGATAGAGGCTGGAGCAGCATTGAGGGGTGTAATAGAAAGAATAGGTCATGTGGAGCTAAATGAGATTAGAAGACAAAAGGAAAAATGGCAACAAGAAGCGACGAGGTCATTAGCTTTAGGGGACGTAAAGCAGGGTCTTGGTTACTACTCACAAAAGGGGATGGTACACGGATTTAAGGAGCTGGGAGAGGCACAGCAGGCTATGGCATCTGATTGGCACAAGGTAGTATTAGAGGGCAAATCATCGATAATGTTAGCATATACAAGAAAAGATGTTGGTCTTTTAAATGAATACGCAAGAAACCTCATGAAATCACAGAATAGTATATCTGAAGAACGGGAATTTAAAACGAATGTTGGGAAGAGGTGCTTTGGTGTAGGTGACAGGTTGTATTTTTTAGAGAACAACAAGGGCTTGGGAGTAAAGAACGGAACATTGGGTAGTGTGACGAAGATTTCAGGTGATGTATTTAGCGTAAAGTTGGACAAGGGAGGGATTGTAAGGTTCAATATATTGGAATACGAGAAGGTAGAGCATGGATACGCAGCGACGATACATAAAGCAGAGGGAGTGACGGTAGACAGGTGCTTTGTGATGCCGTCTAGGGGGATGGATAGGCATGCGACATATGTAGGGTTGAGCAGGCACAGGGAGAGAGTAGATGTGTACTACTCTAATGACAGATTTAATAGTTATGAGAACATGGTGAGTAGGCTATGTAGGGAGAACAGGAAGAGCTTGGCGATAGATGAGATAAGGGATGACTATATAAGGCATACGCATTTATTTGGGAACAAGAGGAATATAGAGACGGATGAAGGGATAGATTTAAAGGTGTCTGATGTGAGGCATTTTGGTGAGAGCAAGAAAGTTGCGGATTATGGGGCAGAATTGCAGAAAAATAGGAAATACTCGTACGTAGATTATGATTTTCCTGGTGTAATGATAGGTAAATACGCTGGTAGTGTAAAAATAGATGGTGAAGATTTGATAGTGCTGGATCAGCGTAACATAGGTTGTTGTTTACTGAGAGGGGTAGACGTAGGGGGGATTGGAATAGGAGAGGACGTGAGGGTAGTGGAGGAGTTTGATGAGAGGGGGACGAGAAGGGTAGGGGTTATACGGGAAAGAAGTGACGTAGAGGAGCGAGAGAAGTACAGGCAATGTAAGGTGGTGGGTGAGTTAGCAAGAGTAGGGAGGAGGATGTCTACAAATGAGACGTATGGGATCAGTGACAGGTTAAGTACGAGAAGCATCTATGAGGCGTTATATAGTGAGTTACCGGACTTTTTATCGGAATTTGGATTTAAAGACATGGGAGAGTATTACGTATCTACGACGGGTCAGAAGATAACGGGAGAAGAAGGGAACAAGGGGAAGGTGTACGTGTATAAGAACAATCCGGGGTTACTGATAGACTATACAAGAGGAAGTTGCAGCATATGGGATTACGTAGGGAAGGGGAGGGAGAACGGGGAGGTATTTGAGTATTTGTCGATAGCAGCTGGGCTAAGAGGTACAAAAGAGTATCAAGTGTTTGAGAGAGCACTGAACGGAAGCAAAGTAAGTAAGATCGGACAACAAGTCAAAGAAGCGGTAAAAGAGGGATTAAAAGAAACAAAAGAAGCAAGTGGAGAGGCAAATAAAATAAATATTGATAAAAACACAACAAAAGCGCTAGAAATCACAAAAGGAGCAAAATCAACAAAACCAACAGAAAAACCAAAAGAAGAGTTAGAGATTTCTAAAGAAACCTGGGATTTAATGTACAAATATAGCTTGGATGCAATACAAAGGCCAAATAACAGGGCGATGAAGTATTTGAAGGAGGTGAGGGGGTACAGTGAAGAGAATGTGAGGGATTGCGGATTGGGTTACCTTTTTAGCAAGAAGAAGCTTATGGAGTATTTAAGCAGTCAAGGAGTATCAACCAAGGAGAGGCTAGACATGTGGAAGTGTTTAGGGGTGATAGGGAGCAACATGCACCACATAGTGATACCATTACATAATAAGGAAGGTGCTATAGTAGGGGTAGTAGGAAGGGACATAGAACACACAAAGGAGTCAAAGTATGGGAAGTATGTGTATAGCAAGGGAGCGATGAAGGAGACCCCTATGGTTGGATTGAGGGAAGTAGACATAAAAGAGCCATTAATAATAGTTGAGGGGTTTTTGGATGCATTACGTGCGAAGGCGGTGGGGATAAAGAACGTGGTATCCTTAGGAAGAGCTAATTTTACAATGAAGCAGCTAGAGGTAATAACGAAGTTGGGAGTAGAGGAGATAAAGGTAGGTTTAGACAATGACAAGGCGGGTCAAAAAGGGAGTGAGAGTGCGTTATTGCAATTACACGCAAGAATGCCGCATGTTAGGCTTAAGGAGCTACAGATGCCTGAAGGTATAAAGGATTTGGATCAACTGATCAAAGAGAAAGGAGCAAAAATAGCTGAGGAGAGCATTAAAAGCAGCAAAAGCGTTAACATTGGTGCATTATTAGAGAAAAGCAACACAAAAATCATGAACAAGTGCCCAGCCCTCGAGCTCACCTTGTGAGCCACGAGGAACAAAAAAGCTAATGGGTGTAAACAGAGACGAACCTGGATACCCCAACTATTGGCCTTGTGAGGCTGTACAGAGGGCACTCTATATAAAAAACTGGGTATTGCAAATATAAAGAATGTTTACATCAGTAGAGGGTGGTAATAGTGTGATTTATTGTATAATCTTGTTGTTCCTTAGTTAAAAAACTTCCATATTAAGGAGAAGTTGAAAAAACTAAAGGTATCTATGAAACCAAAATACTTAAATATAAAGATGAGTTACCAGGATCTTGTCCTGTTCCAAGAGAGTCACAGGAA
>NZ_SCFA01000119.1 GCF_004210275.1 Rickettsiales endosymbiont of Peranema trichophorum | reverse complement strand
GGGAAGAACACTTCCAGTATCTGTATGAATCGTATCTGCTCAAGAAGCATATTGGTCTCAGCAGCCCAGAGATCAATCACTCTATCACAAATAAGCTGAAACGTGCTACTGAGCACTCATCAGGAGACCTGCAGCTACTCGAAACACTCCAAGAGTTGGATAAAAAGATCGATGTACTGCCTGCAAGCTCGTTGCTTTCTGGCGTGCTAGATAAGGACTCACCAACACTCCACTAACACAATAATAGGCCCATAAATAATACTTGGGCCTATTCTCACCCGTCCCCCCACAAAGAGGCTGTCATCGGATGTGAGTCATAGCGAGGCAATGAATAGACCTCCACAAGGTGCCCTGCTCTCGTGTTAACATATTATCCATGTTCTGGTTTAGTAGACAGTGTTAGCAAAGGTGAATGGATCCCCGCTTTTGCGGGTTGATGACAAGGCAAGTGCCGAGAATGACAAAGGAAAAGTGGGGGAATGGTAAAGGCATACATTCTTCTTCAGCCCCCTCTTATCCTAAGAATATGTCTGCCAAGACATATCAAAAATAACATACACTTGTTGTGGATGGGTGGGATTAAAAGTGCGTTAGAGGTCAATCGCCCGTTGTACCAACAAGCCTAAGATCGGGCAGTCATTATGTGTGTCCGAAGTGACCCCCTTGGTCTGGACAAGAAAGCGACACATTTAAGAGAAGAATGGTCAGCTAGAGCTGAACTATTATGTAACACGCCTTGGTTAACGCTGTATAATTGCACTAGTTCCGCCACTGTCCTATCACCTTCTACCATTGCTAGGTCTGCTTTGAACTTTACACTTTTGGGGTGAACCTTTCTTATTTTAGACATGCTTCCATACCTTTCTTTTTTGGTTGCTTCTATACACCTTCTTCTCTTAATCAACTGTACAGTTTTCGGGGGGGCACCTCAGTGCTCACGGACAGTGCCGCCAAATACCGGGGCCCCTTCAATTAGGCGCTCGCCTATCCAAATTTGCACACAAACTGGGCACCTCGTACTGCTCACTCGTCAATCAGTCCCCTAACCTCTTCCTCTGTCAACCCTGTTGCCTCCCTCACCTTCCCCAGCTCCATACCCATGCTCAGCAGATGCTTCGCTATCTTGGCTATCGATAAGGCTTTCTCACCCTCACCTTCAGACCTTCCTATCGCTATGCCTTGCGCTATCCCTTGCGCTATCCCTTGCGCTATCCCTTCTTCCTTACCTTGCGCTATGCCTTGCGCTATCCCTTGCGCTATGCCTTCCTCTCTTCCTTCTTTTCTTCCCTTTTCCATAGCATCCTGACGCTTCTTTTCAAATGCCGAGTCCTCAAACCTCCAAAATGCTAAGTGCGACTCATATATCTCCCTCTCTACATTCGTCATCTGCAGCTCTTTCATCACTTGTAACGCTTTCTTCATCTCTGGTAGCGATAGTCCCTTCGGTAACCTCTTGGGATCCAGTAACGCATATTTCGTCAACACCGCCACCCATTTATCCAGCATCTCCTTCGCCTTCCCTACTACTTCGTATATGTCTTCTACGTCTTTCTCTGCGTACTTGCTTAGCTCTATCGTGTGTATCTCTATATCCTTAAATCCTCCTACATGTGTATCCTTGTCCAACAACACAAATCTATGATGATACTTGTTCGGTGCATGTACACTCCAGCCCTTCTCCTTCTCATAGTCTATCGCTGTAAAGTTCAATATATGTATCGCTATCGTTCTCTTCAGATCCCTGTACTTCCCTGATACCCCTATCTGATTAGAGTATACTCTCGCCCAACCATACAATCCTCTCTTGTGATAATCCAGCTCATCTGCTAGCTGCATCTCTACCAAAAAGTACGTCCCAGTATGCTTGTTCCTTGCTTTAACATCTAAAATAGATAGCTTGTCTTTCTTAAAGTTTCTTTCGTTGTAGGGATTTAACAGCTCTATTTCGCTTATCTGATCCTCCTCAGATACTATAGAATTTAGCAGTGATATCAGTATGTCGGCATTTGTTTCAACTCCAAATATCTTCTTAAATGCTACGTCGATGAGAGGATTGATCATGTACACGTCGTTGTACTTCATCCGCTTTGTTTTGCTTCCTTTTTGTTTCATCTTGTTACTCCTGTGTGTTGCTATGTAATGACATTATACATCATAGGTACCTTCTTGCAATGCCTCTCCTTCTTCCTCCACATCTAGTTCTAACTCTCCCTTCTCTCCTCTACAAGAAGTACACTTATATTTTGCTCCAGTTCCTTTACACTACCCTCCATTATGCTTCTCTTCAGCTTCTTCAGCCCCTCTAGCACCTCTAAACACACTCCTCTTCTCTTTATCCCTACATCCAGCCTCTCCTCTAAGTCTTCCAATAACTCTGGTCTACTCTTCCCTGTCTCCTTCTTCAGTACATATTGCTCATATAACATATCGTACAGCCACTTGTTCCTTTCATCGTATACCAACCTCTCACTGCTTAGATAATAACCTCCCCTTATGTACGTCCTTATTCCATATCTGTCTCTGTCCTCCTCAAATCCCTCTTCTAACACGTACCTCCTAAACTCCTCTTCCTCACACCTCTTCACCTTCGCCACCAATGTCAATTCCTCTACCGCCTTTTCTATTATCTCCTTCTTCTCTTGTTTTATGTTTTCTCTCACCATGTACCTGTCTGCACTCCTGTCTCCTACTCCGTATCCTCCTCCCAGTATCTCCTCCACTACATCCTTTCTGATTAGCCAGCTAAATACCGCTTTAAAACCCTTCTTTGTGCTCTTCTCTCCCATCAAAAACTTGCTGCTGTTCACAGTCCGTGCATAGTCCCTCCATTTCTCCATGTCTCTCCCAAAGATTCCCACGTATAGCTCTTGCAGTTCCTTTGACATCCTTGCGTTGCTATATCCCCTGATTGGCGATAGGCTGTACCTGAATTCTTCGTTCCATACGTCTGCCATTTGTTGTCCTACCTTAGTCGCCTCCATTTCCTCTGTTATTGTTGTCTCCGATGTTCCCGAAGTACCTCCCACATTGCTAGAGGCGACTCTGCCCTTTTCCTTCCTAATGTTTTTTATATCAAATAGCTCTTCTTCTTTCTTTTTAGTGCTTTCTGGTCCTTCCGTCCTTATAGAAGAAGATCCTTTTGTATAGTTATTCCTTTGCTTACTATTATAGATTGATCGATCTTCGACTAATCGATTGGTTAACTTTGAGAAATTTTTTTTAGAACCAGATTCTACAGGTTTCAGGATAGAATTAAGCTTATTAAGATCAATGGTGTACCATTTGGTATGATTGTACTTTTTAGCGTTTACTTTCTTGGAAATCAGCAGCCCATCCTTTTCTAAAGAAGCAATAATTTTTTTAATTTTATACTGACTCAAAAATGAGAACTGCTCTTGCCATTTCTTAATTGAATTGTATATCCATAAACCCTCCTCCCCTTCTACTTCATGACCGCTCACTTTCATCCAATACTGAATGCGTGTAAGTATTAGCGCTTTTTCATAACCTATATGGCAAAGAGATGCAGGTATTACAAAAAAATTGTCTTTAGGAAACAAGTTGTTAGTTTCCACGTTAGATAGTGTAGCCACTTTTATTACCTTTTTAATAAAAAATTTATTAAAAAGGCGCAGAACACGCTTGACCAAGTACCATACTTCAGCTAATATGTACGGTAGTTGATGGCGTGTCTCCCCGCTAAGGTTCGCGCCTTCATACTTTACTCGTTGGGTTTCAGCTTTTTCAGCAACTCATTGCGGTCCTCTTCCATTTTTTTCTCGATGGCTTCTACAAACCACCTGGTTTTGTTTGCAAAAATTTCCTTCAGATGGTTGTTTAACACCAGCACAAGCTCAACAGGTAGCTCTACTGAGTAGCGCCTGGTCTTGCTTTTTTGTAATAAACTCATTGACCTACTGAAGTTGTATGACTTGAAAAGTACTCATAGTTCTACACGTTTATACTATAAAATTTTCGCTGTCAAATTTATTGTAACTTTTTTTGCAAATATTTTACTTACTTATGAAAATAAAGTCTAGTAAACTCATCCAGGCTCACATGCCTCAATTATTGGAAATTGGCCAATCAATATTGTATTTATGTCCTGAATATTCTGTGTGGCTCAGCTGTAAATACAGCAGGTCTGATAAAATAACCAACATACTTAGTTAGTCCAAATGTAAAGAACAACGAGGCTTATGTCAGCGAAATATGAAAATCAGTTTCAATTTTAAAGCAATTAAAACCTATTTGGTCTTTGATAGTAGGTCACTAATAATTTTATCCACTGCTTCACATATAGCATTTCTTGCGATTTTTTGTTGGCTTTGGTTCGTTACTTCCTTTATATACTGAAGTTTAATAATATATTTTTCCGGCAAACTTACAGTAAAAGCTTTTTTCACATCGTCTCTACAATATTCTAGATTCCAAGGAAGAGCGCCATTAGTTATGATGCTGTCTGAAGCCACGCGCTCCTTTGGGAGTTGGTTCGCAGCTTTAATAAAGGCATCACGTTCGAGGATTTCCTTGCTTGGGGGTTTGCTTGTGATCTTGTTATGTTCCATGCACTACCTCCTTATAGAATTGTTCAAACTCCTCATTGGCTTTCAGATCTTGTTTTGCTAACTCGTTTATTGATAAACCGTTTTTTGCTGCCTTCCGATATATGATGCGGTCACGAAGAATGGTTTTACAAAGTACGAAATTTTCAAAATCATTTTTGATTGCTTGTTCTGATTCAGTTACCTCATTGACGGTCGGATTGGTGCTCGCCCTGTTAAATAATACGAATGATTTGAGACTCTTGTTATAGATTTTCGCTTGCGTAATGAGGTTGTCTAACACGCCTAAAGTCCATACATCAAACTGGGAAGCCTGAATAGGAATATATAAAAATTCTGCAACGGTCATAGAAGCTCTAAGTTCTAGACTGTCGCGTCCTCCTGCATCTATGATTATGTCTTCATATCTATTTTTAAGATCGTTGATTTCATACACTATAGCGTCACCAAATTTCTGTACATTTGGTATTCTAGGAATTTCCTTCAAATCATCGCTTACTATGTTTTTGAGCTTACCTGGAAAATCAATAGAGCTTTTTATTAGTGTGTCTCTTGTGTTGCTCCAGAAACTCGCACTACCTTGCTTGTCTGTATCTATTAGTAGTACATCTCTCCTGTTTTGTTTCAAATATACCGCTAAATTTGTTGCTATAGTGGTCTTCCCTGTTCCACCCTTTTCGCCGCCTATCAAAACAATCATTACGCTTTTTATATAAATAACCATACTGTACAACATAATACAACACCACAAAGCTGTTGTCAATGGTTTAAATATTAATAGTTATGATATTAATGAATAATAGTTAATTTGTTATTAACACCTCAGAACATAACTAATTACAATAATTATAATATTAACTTAACTATGTACTTAATGGTATAAGTATTAATAACTATTATGTTGTTAACATAATACAACACAATAGAACTGTTAATGCTGCTGATCATGCGGGTTGTAATGGGCATCTCTACCTCACTCTCGCTGAAGATTTGTAAGGCGGGCAGGCTATCAAGAAAGTGTATACTTGAATGTTCGATCTTCGGAGAAACCCTACATAGTAGGGAAAAGGTCCAATTGTAAGTCGGGTAGCAAGAAGAACTGCTATTTTTTGTTGTCTGTTTTATACATTTCAAAGAAGTTCTGCAAAGCGTGCCCCATGGTAATACCATTCAATGCACACCATGACTTGAATTGCTTTGCAAAAAGTGGTGGGACTCTAACGTTAAGAGGCACTGTCTTTTCCCTGGGGATTGGTGACGCAGTTTGGTCTGATTGAGGAGAGGGTGTGTTTTTTGTCATTATGTGTTTTTACTTTTTTGTTTAGCCAGTCCACAGATCATCATACACAAATTCGTGTGACAAAGCAATAGCCTAGGGGTGTGTGATGTTTTAGTACCAAAACGTTATGATATCTTGACGTCCAAGATGAGATATGATACATTAATATAAGATGTTGTAGAACAGCACTCAAAACAATACATATTGAGGTAAATAAAATGAGCAAATGAAATAAGAGAAAACAAGAGTGGTCTGAGAGATTTGTGTCAGACCACTAGGAGGCTGTGATGAACAGACACCATGACAAGTTGAGGTTATCATAAG
>NZ_SCFA01000045.1 GCF_004210275.1 Rickettsiales endosymbiont of Peranema trichophorum | reverse complement strand
AAATTAACTGTTAAATTAAGGTATTTAATTGGCCAGCTCAAACTGGCTATATACTAGCCTATTCGCTGGCCAATTTACACCTTATTTCTTTCATATCAACTTACACACTTATTCTTACGTACCCGTAATATAGCCTTATCGTTATGCTCTAATATCTCGAAAGCTTCTTGTGATGCATCTGACAGTACTTGGCTCAATCGCAACTTCTCTGTGCATAAGTTTATATCAGCACCACGTTGTAATAGCAGTATACATACCTTCTTTTGTTGATAAGCGGCCGCAATGGCCAGAGGCGTCAACCCTTCATCGTTAATAACATTTGGCTCTGCTCCAACCTCTAAAAGCAAATCAACCATATCGATATCCACAGAGAGATGAAGTGATGTTCTTCCATTCATATCTACCAAGTTTGGGTTTGCTTTATGTTGTAGAAGTAGGCGAGCGACATCAATATAATTGTGATAGACGGAGACCCACAACGGTGTCCACATTCTATCATCTTTGTAATCAACGTCTGTCAGTGGATACGCCAGAAGCAGTTTAGAAATCTCGACATTATTCTTGCGAGCAGCGTGATGTAATGGTCCTTCATCGCCTATACCCACATAATGAAGAACATCTCCACTACTGTTCAAGTAGTCCCGCACTCTATTGATATCACCGGAGTCTATGTATCTCCAAAGGTTCCTGATTGTAGGCATGTTGTTGAATGATATTATATTCGTAGAGATCAGGTTATCGATACCTTTAGTGTCAAACCTAATCAACACTACTTTCAAGATATTAAAAAAGCAACCTGGGGGTGAAAGTATTTATTAGCCAAGTTGCCCTAGGTCTCATTATCAACCCAAGTCTAGGTTAGCACAGAAATCCGTATCGCAGTCACAAAATATCTTAAAATCGTTAATCTTATCAAAAATTTATGTTGATCCGATTAGCACACACTAAAGTACTGCTTATGTTGTTCTCTACTAGACTGTTGAAGCTCCCAGCCCCTCAAGTGTATCTGATACACAGAGCTTATATCCGCTTCACCCACATCCTATTTGAATACCATACTAAAGTTCAGGGTATTCTCGTACCATCGATGTGATGTCTTGTTTTAGGGTCTCCAACTGCACGTATACCCCCTCATTTATGCACACTGAGCCTACAAAATCCTCTGCTATACCTCTCTCCAGTATCTCTAATACTTCCAATATCTCAGATTCTGCTTCCGTCAACCAGCTGTCCTTCTTTAACAGCAACAATGTCTTTATACTTAATATCTCGGCAACCGCTGCATCTACAGATTCTAGCACCTCAGCCCTGCTATACTTGTCTAGTATATGCCGCTGCTTCGATATTTCCCCAGACACGTCTCTGTATCTTGTCCGCAATTTCATCACGTTGTACTTCAATTTCTCAAACTCTCCTCTCCTAAAGTATAACCTCCTTTTTCTTCTACCAACTCTTTCAACTTCTAGCTGTTCTAATTCGAAGCTGTCTATGATCATCTCAATCGCTGATAGTGTGTCTAAAATTTGTAGCCTTAATGCACGTACAGCTTTCAGTTCTTGTGTCATCATGTCAGAAGTCATATGAACACCTGGTTACAATGATATCGAGTACCATCTGTTGCATTGTATTAGCGTTGCAGTTATCAGTATATATACATCATTTTATCATGCTACGCAATGATATGCAATACCATGCAATACCATGCAATAACATACACATAGATACTTTTTGGTTTTTATAATACCTTGTAATTGTAACATTCTGTGTATAAAACGTGTTGGGAGATCTACTAGTCAGACAAAGATTAAAGTTAGGGCTTTCTCAGGATCAGATCGGAAGAAGGGCAGGTGTCACTCCTTCCACCGTTTCCAGATGGGAAAGCAACAAGATATCAGGTCCTCTTTCAATTCCGACAATTCATAAAATGTCTATAGGATATGACATTCCCAAGCAGACTATTATTAAGTCTCTCCCTCAGGAACAGAGAGATCATTTACTAAAGTACTTGACGGATGATACCACTGCAAATACATAACTGTTTACCCAATGTAATGTATTATGGTAACTTCCACCAAGACCTTCAATTTCATTTGGAATTTACAGCACCCACTGTCTTTCCTTGTGTTCCTTTACTGTGTCATGATAGTACCTCGTCAAAACTGCAGTTTACTGATCTACAGCACGGCTATGTCTTACAAACCTTCACAGGTATATCAGATCCCAACAAAAGAGTCAAGCGGTAGTTTATTGTCGGCTATAAATCCTAATCTACCTTTAATAATGCCTTTGCACATTAGAGTCAAGCGTTATTTATGATCTCGCTCCAAAGACGTACATTAGCCAAATTGGAGTCAGCGTTAAAAAGCTATATCACTTTTTATCAACTACTTACCTCTCGAGATAATCAAGTTATACTATGAAATTCTAATGAGTGCACTCATGAACTTCCAGCATATTGTGATCAAATTATTGAACAGTACCAAGCTATCAATGAAAGAGATAGCTGAAAAGTCAGGAATCAAGTATCCTACTCTCGTTACGATCAAAGCATCTCTCTACCATGACTTGAAGCTAAGTAGCGCTATAAAATTGGCCAACTTTTTTGGTATATCACTGTCTCAATTGATAGGAAAACAAAGCATTAATTATGATCAGGTTGCTACGGCATCACATACTTGCCCAGAGGAACAAGAACAGATTATCAACCTCAATATTGCAACATCTCTACACAATCTGCTTCATAAACACAATATTTCCCTTTTTGAGCTGTCAAAGAAACTCTCCATAGCTCGTTCTACACTTTATGATTTGTCTCAATGTCCACAATCTTCCCCCAGAGTATCATATTTGATTAAGATTGCTGAATACTTCAAAATAGATATAGAGGAATTGATATACCACAAGATGTATTCCTCGTATCAACTCACTGACTCTACACTGCGCCCTTTACCTGCTATTGATCTGACGGCAATACCCCAATGGTGCAAACAACAGATCGCGCATGGCTCATTCCCAATAAAAAACGTTGTATTTGTTAGGCAAGATACAGAAGCAGAAATTGCAGTCGTCAATCCAACTTTCACCAATGATATTTGGCCTCCTCTTTCTTTGTTATTCATCAAAACACCTAAAGTACATCCTTGTCTACTTAAGTATATAATCGGTATCATTGACGATGAAGCCTCCATCTTGGAAAAACAAGATGACAATGCCTTCTTATGCCTTAAAAGCCGGAGATCATACTCTTATACAAAATTACATGTAGTGGGACAGGTCCTGAGAGCCTGTCCGCAAATTAATTGAAATGAAAAGAATTCGGGCAAAAGTTGTCGTGAAGTTGTTAGGGAAGGGGGAGACGAGAGTGCCAAAGGAGGAGAAGCGGTAGTGAGACAAAAAGGAAGATGCCGGAATGGCAAAAGGGAGGAGCGGGAGTGGTATGCCGTAGAAGAATATATGGAGGAGGTGTGTGGAGTGATAGAGCAGACACACTAACATATCAAAGATTGTGCAAGACAAATTATGAGTCTGTCCCAATCTAAAGTCATAAGCTGAGTCCTACAGAGCTAGCCGTAGCATTGTTTCTAGTCTGTTAAGGTAAAAAGTGGTATAAACAGTTGTATAAATTTTCATAACGCGTGAACAAAATGGACAAAGATAAAATGATAGGCGATGTACTGAACGTCAACACTATCGATGGTATCGCAACTAGACAAGCAAGAGAGATGCCAAACAACGTGAACGCAGAACAAGGATTGCTCGGCGCATTGCTAAATAATAATGAGTATTTTAATAAAATAGGCCACTTTCTGTTCCAAGAGCATTTTTATGTGCCCTTACATGCCAAGATCTATCAAAATATCATTCATCTTATTGACAGAAATTTAATAGCTAATCCCATTACCTTAAAAAGTATTTTGGAGCATGATGAAACACTAAAAGAACTCGGTGTTCAAGGGTTTAATTATCTGGTGAAACTGTCCGCAGCAGCTACGTCAATTGTGAATGTGGAGTCCTTTGCAAAGCTGATATACGAAAGCGCTACGAGGCGTATGTTAATACAAATTTGCGAAGATATCGTCAACGATTCGTTTGAGGAAAATTTACAACAGGGAGCAGATACCCAAATTGAAGCAGCAGAACAAAAGCTGTTTGAGCTGGCTGTCAAAGGTACATATGACAACAGATTAGTACATGTTAGGAACGTAGTAAATAATACGCTTCACCAATTATCAATAGGAATGAAAAAAGGTAGTAAAATAAGTGGTCTAGGTACGGGATTTGTCGAACTTGATACCTTGATTGGTGGTATGCATCCATCAGATTTGATTGTAATAGCCTCAAGACCCTCAATGGGTAAAACATCCCTGGCAGTCAACATTGCTCTCAATACAGCAGAACAATTACTCAGTGAATCCAAAGATAATCAAGAACAACCAAAATCAGTGGGAATTTTCTCCCTGGAAATGTCAGCTGAACAGATCGTCACCAGAATGCTGTCAATCAAGAGCGCCATAAAAAGTACAAAAATCAGAACGTGTACCACAGGAAAGGATGATTTCGTTAAGCTGTCAAAAACAAGTAGCGATATAAACGAGTTACCTATGTTCATAGATGACACAGCTGCCTTGTCTGTATCTGCACTAAGAACAAAAGCTCGCAGGTTAAAAAGGCAACATAATCTTGGTTTGGTGGTAGTAGATTATCTACAACTCATGACCAGTAAAGGAAGAGCGGAAAATAGAGTAAACGAAATAGGAGAAATATCACAGGGCCTCAAAGCAATAGCAAAGGAGTTGGAAATCCCTGTGATAGCCTTGTCGCAGCTATCTAGAGCAGTGGAGTTGAGGGAAGATAAAAAACCACAACTCTCAGATCTAAGAGAAAGCGGAAACATCGAACAAGACGCAGATGTAGTGATGTTCATCTACAGGGAAGAGTACTATATGGAAAGAAAGAAGCCAGTAGGTGACCCATACAAAATGATGGAATGGCAAAAGCAATTTGATAAGATACAAAATATCGCTGAAATAATGATATCAAAGCAAAGAAACGGTCCAGTGGGTAGCGTGTTTCTGAGGTTCGATCCAGAGCTAACGTCATTCACAAATCTCGAGTTACAGCACGCCTGGTTTTGTGGAAAGGATTAAAGCGGAAGCAGGGAAAATAGTTAATAAGAGCAACATAGTGCAACACATATAAAGGAAGTAGAAGAGTATGCAAACGGAGTACCACCAAAGGTTAATGGAGAAATTTCGGGATAGCATTAGAACAGACACTCTAGACGATCTAGTTGTGCTAATGTCTGAAGAGGAAATATTAGATGACTTGATAATGAGGCTGATATTTTTTAGGTCTAGCGAGTGCGGCAGCGTGAATGTATGCAGATACATGCTAGAGCACAGTACTATAGATAGCTGGTGTGATCCGTTATCAAGACAAATTGCTTTCAAAGGTGGATCAAGTGAAGGTCATGTGGAAATACTGAAGTTGTTACTGGAGAAGAGAGTGCAAGTGTACGGAATGTACAAAGGCTTGAATAGCTACGGCTTAGCAATAGGAGCCTTGGAAGCTGGCCATCAAGTATACGAAGGGGAATACACAGAAGCTATCAAGCATCTAGCCATTACAGGAGCTTACATAGGGCTACCTATGGTGATGGCAACAGCAGGAGTACCATACGCAGGAGTTATATTTGTGGTAGGTATAACGGCATACAGCGCTTACCACCTTGTGTCCAACACGCACGCTCTATATATGGAATACACAAGTGAGAACAATCCAGTAAAGTCATCAGAAGCTTATGCGTACTTATACGCCACACTAGTCAAAGCTCCACTACAATACGTATACGAATCTGAGGCTCCTAGCATTGCTGTAGAGAATCATAGAGAACTGATACAGGAGGAAGAATACTCATTAGACTTTTTTCGAAACTTTAATATATGTGTATACTGACTGTAGTTCGATAAAGATATTATGGTTTTGGCATTGAAATATGAACAAGTTAAGAGTTTATCGGAAGAGCAATTCAGAAGATTAACTGGAGTTAAGGGTGCTACGTTTGATAGAATGATAGAAATACTGGAAGAAGCTGATCAAAGGAAAAAAAAGAAAGGAGGTAGAAAGAACAAGTTAAGCCTTGAAAATCAGCTATTAATGGCTTTGGAATACATAAGAGAGTACCGCACATATTTCCATGTTAGTCAAAGTTA
>NZ_SCFA01000101.1 GCF_004210275.1 Rickettsiales endosymbiont of Peranema trichophorum | reverse complement strand
CACTGTTTGCGGCTACTTTGTTTCGAATGTATCAAAAATATGCTGAAAGAAATCAGTGGAGCTTTGAAATACTGTCAACTTCAGAAACAGGTCTTGACGGCTACAAGGAAGCTTCTGCTTTGATCACAGGTAAGGGAGTTTTTGCAAAATTGAAATTTGAATCTGGAGTGCACAGAGTGCAAAGGGTACCAGAAACAGAGTCAAACGGACGCATACATACCTCAGCGGCTACGGTGGCCGTGTTACCTGAAGCACAAGAAGTTGATATCACAATAGAGGAAAAAGACTTAAAAATAGATGTGTTTAGGGCAAGTGGAGCTGGCGGACAGCACGTCAACACTACGGATAGCGCTGTAAGGATCACACATTTACCTACTGGTACAGTAGTAATTCAACAAGATGAAAAATCTCAGCATAAAAATAAAGCAAAAGCTCTCAAAATTTTGAGATCAAGGGTATACGAAGCAGAAAGGGAAAAAATAGACAGAGAGCGATCCGCATTAAGAAAAGGACAAGTTGGAAGCGGTGATAGGTCTGAAAGGATTAGAACGTATAATTACCCACAGAGTCGCATTACAGACCATAGGATTAACGTTACTTCACATGACCTTCATAAAGTCTTGAACGAGGGGTGTTTGGAACAATTCATTGAAGTACTGATAGCAGAAGCGCAGGCTGCCAAACTGGCAGATTCTGAATGCTAGTAGAGCATTTCAACACAAGTATACAACTTGTATGACGCATATAGCTCAGGAGATAATCATCAACACAAATATGAAAAAGTGTGATGGAGGGATGCCTGTCAACTTGGAGGTGAATCAATTACCTAAGAACACCAGAACACCTCACATGTTCTCTACTCAGTTACCAATGAAAGGGCAATACACTCGAAGACTGACTGCAATACTTGTGGCCATTGTGTGTTTTGCTTCTGCCACTAGTATACTGTTGTTGTACTCAGCAGCAGGGGGTCATGTGGAACCATGGCTGACAAAACAGCTGTACACTATGATAGGTACCCTTCCTATCTGTTTAGTGCTATTTACAATCGACCTCAAGACAATTCATAGATGGTCCTACTTTTATTATGTTATGACCATAATCTTGTTGATCCTTGCAGACGTCATAGGTCACAAGGCAATGGGTGCTCAACGGTGGCTCAAAATTGGCTATATCAGCATCCAACCGTCTGAATTTGCGAAAATTGCGATTATTTTGGTGCTATCAAGATATTTTGCCTCTTTAAATCACAATATGATTCAAAGATTTGGTTTTCTTTGCACTCCAATAGCATTGGTCTTGATACCAACAATTCTGATCTTGAGACAACCAAATTTAGGAACTGCAATCATCATTATCAGCATTTCTGTATCAATATTCTTTGCTGCAGGGGTGACGATAAAAAGATTCCCAATATTGATTATCTCTGCTTTGCCGGTACTGCCGCTCGTTTGGCATTTCATGCACGCGTATCAAAAACGACGTATCCTGACCTTTTTATATCCAGAAAGCGATCCGCTTGGAGCAGGGTATAACATCATGCAATCCAAGATAGCAATAGGCTCTGGTGGATTTCTAGGTAAGGGATTATTACAAGGTACTCAAAGCCAACTCAGCTTCCTACCTGAGAAACAGACAGATTTTATATTCACTTTACTTGCAGAGGAATTTGGCTTATTGTCTGTCTTTTGTCTGATCTGCATTTACTTAACAATATGTTTAAGCTGTTATTACGCATCTATCAATTGCAAGTATGAGTTTGGCAGGTTAATATGCGTCGGTGTCAGTGTATTGTTTTTTACACATGTATTGATTAACATTGGTATGATAGCTGGACTTTTGCCGGCGGTAGGAATACCGTTGCCCTTTTTATCTTACGGTCGTTCTAATCTTGTGGTGTCTTACATGAGTATAGCACTGGTGTTAAACGTTGCGTGGGCAAGATTGAGAGGTGACTAACCCCCCACCAATGAACTTATAGGAAAAAGATTTTCATATGATTTCGTGTCCACACTGTAGGCATCAGAACAACAGAGAGTACCTTTCCTCAAAGATGTGCCAAGGTTGCAATAAAATTTTGCCGATTGATTCACACGACTATTTTGAAATATTTGGCGTAAAGTTATCCCTTAACCTGACTAATGAAGAGCTTGAACAAAAATTGTATGAGCTGCAGTCGCTATATCACCCAGATCGGTACGTGCATCGAGTGGCATCAGAGCAGTCTATAGCGTTAGCAAATAGCGCAATTATCAACCAAGGTTATCATGTTTTAAAAAATCCGCTTACAAGAGCTCATCATGCATTTCAAGTCTTAGGAATGTCTCCAGAGAATAGGGCTGCACCTATTGAATTCATTGAGGAGTCATTTGAGCTTCATGCACAACTTGAAGAATGTGAGTCACAGAAGGAACTCACAGATTTTTACACAAACATATTGAAATTGGAAGAGAGCGCGAGACAGGAACTGATAACGCATTTTGAAAAAAGAGCTTATCAAGAAGCACTATCAGTATATATTAAGCTGAAACTGTTAGAATCCATCAAACAGTCAATAACAAAACAACTAAAACACCAAGATGCGTCCTGAAGATATTGTAACCGATGATAGTGCTCAAGTGGAACAATTGCAGCCTGGCATAGCGATAGGAATCGATCTAGGCACGACGAACTCATTAGTTGCGTTTAGTTCAAATGGCAGGCCCTTTATCATAGCGCACGATGGCATAGAGGATGAGCTGATGCCCTCAGTTGTTACACATCATAAGGGACAGATTTTGGTTGGGAAGGAAGCTTTGGAAGCTTCACATTTTCTGTCATCTGTCAAGAGACTGATGGGCAAAAATATTGGGGAAGTTCAGCATTTGGAAGTGCCTTACTTATCAAAAGAATCAAACAGAATTACGCTTGAAGTTGATGGGCACAAGATTACTCCAGTGGAGGTATCTGCTCATATACTAGCTGCTTTGAAACAGCGTGCGGAGAAATTTATGAGGCAAGAGATTCAAGACGCTGTGATTACTGTACCAGCCTATTTTGATGATACTGCTAGGAATGCAACCAGACAAGCAGCTAAACTTGCTGGTTTGAACGTATTGAGGCTAATCAATGAACCGACGGCAGCAGCACTTGCTTATGGTTTGGATAGATATGATGGCAATCAAACTAGGGATGGTATATACGCTATTTATGATTTGGGTGGTGGCACGATAGATATATCGATACTGAGGCTGCACAAGGGGATATTTCAAGTTATTGCAACATGCGGCAAGACGGATTTGGGTGGTGATAATTTTGACATGCGACTTTTGAAATACCTATTGCCTCAAGACATGCACTCAGGAGAGCAACTTCCTGGCACCTTTAACGCATCTATTTTGGAGGTTAGAAAAGTAAAAGAACATCTTACAACGCATCAAGAGTGGGCTGGCATTATTGCTAATACTGGGGTCAAAAGGGTCACTAGGGCGACTTTTGAAGAGTTAATATCACCTGATGTAGAGCAAACGATACGGCTTTTTCAACGGGCGCTAGACGATGCTAATCTTGGTGTCGACGATTTACAAGAAACCATTCTTGTTGGAGGGGCGAGCAGGACCCCAATTGTAAAACGCAAGCTTGCGGAGTTTTTAAAACAAACACCGCTTGATTCGATTGCTCCCGATAAGATAGTTGCATTTGGTGCTGCGATACAGGCGGAAGCATTGACCAGAAAAGCTGGGCATTTACTACTGGACGTGGTTCCATTGTCTATAGGAATAGAATTACTGGGGGATATTACGGAGGTGATCATTCCACGCAACACGACTATTCCTACGGTTTACACCAAGACATATACCACAGATGTGGATGGACAAAAAAACGTGATGATTCATATCGTGCAAGGGGAGAGTCAACACGCTTCAAAGTGCAGATCTATAGCGAAATTTGAGCTAAAGGGTTTACCGGAGATGTCTGCACGAACTATGAGAATACACTTGAAATTTATGGTAGATGCTAATGGGATATTATCTGTAACAGCCCAAGAGGACATTAGTGGTATTACCAAGGAGATAGAAGTCAAGCCCACACACGATCTAACTGAAACGGAAATACTGTCGCTCTTTTGTCATTCCATCGTACAACAGAACTAGATTACGATGTTTGTATTACAAAGCTCCAATGTAACTATTGTATAGTAGTCAAACGCAAGACACCGTACGTATCTTTTCTTTAGCATCTTGACTAAGAAAAGATAGCTTGATATCCTTTCTTAGTGTGTACAGCTTAAGAAAAAATGGCTTATGAATAAAAGAATAGGAATATACATTACACAAAAGGTCTCTGGTGAGTCATATAAAGCATATGTTCCTACAAAACCCCCACCTGAGGCACCTATAGAACTGACTATGCTGTATCCTTACCTTGGAAAAGACTTGGTTTGATGAACGCTTGAGCTTGTCTCAGGAACGTTCTCAAAGTTGGATTGACGCGATTTAAAGAAAGGGATAAACAGGGCTCTACAACCACATAACAATCTCAAAACTGGCGAGGTCGGGAGCAGACAGCATTACCGCCTTTAAAAAAATATTATGTGCGTGACAGCGTATCAATATTAGTGTATATTGGAGTCTGAGCTTTATTATACAGCTTCATTTGTATTTTATAAAACAAGAACAATGTTAAACTTAGTAACTAAAAAATTGATAACTCAAGGTTGGCGCTGGCGTTAATTTGTTTGTGCCCATTACTTTGTCAATTTTTTAATCTATGGTTTGTAATATGTTATCTCTTGTTTTAGAATATTTACTTCAATCATCCCCTGTTTTCTCTATGTCATGGCCGTCCGGCCAATAGTATAGTTACTTTGCTGTAATTGATCTGCATTAACATTAACCTAATGCACTTTTATCTATAAAACTAAACTTTTGACATGGAGTACATATGAAAAAGTTCTTTTATTACGCTGTACTTATAATTTTTATAACAGCATTCACTATTGATAATAATCAGATATACAACAATTTACCTGTTGTAGCGATTGCTGATTATAGACCACATATTCCAGCGAATACAGAAATTGTGGAGTGATTTATGATTGAAATTTCAAACATCAGTAAATCATTCCCAGGATCTTTTAGGCGTATAATAGACACCACTGATCTATTATTAGAGCATGGAGATTTCTGCGTTTTAATTGGAGCTAATGGGTGCGGTAAATCCACTTTACTGAAGCTGATAAGTGGCGAGTATCAAGCCGATACCGGTACCATAAAACGTGAAGGCGAGGTGGCGCAGGTAGTCCAAGATGTGAATTTGGGAACTGTGCCTGAGATGACATTGCTTGAGAATATAGTATTAAGCGAAATGAAATCCCCACAGCTATTATTTTATAAACGGTATAAAGCTCAAGTGATCCAAAATCTAAAAGAATTAGGCATTGGTTTGGAGGAATGTATTGATCAGCCTTTGAAGATGCTGTCTGGCGGGCAAAGGCAAATGATTGCAACGTTAATGGCAGTTAACTCAGGTAAGAAAATTCTGTTGCTAGATGAACACACTTCGGCTCTTGATCCTAAAATGCAGCACTTATTAATGGAATATACAGTGCGACAAATAATGCAACATAGTATTACAACCATTATGATTACTCATAAAATGGACGATGCAATAAAGTATGGCGATCGCTTAATCATGTTGCATCAAGGCAAGATTGTTTTGGATTTAGATAAAGAACAAAAAAGTAGACTGAAGGTGCAAGATTTATTGGCTATGTTTCATCAGTACGAAGATCAGTTTTTAGTATCTGGAGGTGAAAATGACAATTGAGCTTTTATATGTTGGAATACTGCAAGGTCTGATACTCGCGATGATTGCCTTTGGAATTATGATTCCATTCCGGTTCCTCAATTTCCCAGATTTAACAGCAGAAGGGGCTTATCCACTTGGAGGTGGAGTGTGTGCAACCCTAATTGTTGCAGGGACGCCACAAATGTTCGCTATGGTGTGTGGTATTGTTGCTGGGGGATTTATGGCACTCTGCACAGCGCAAGTCGCTTTGCGTCTCAAGGTTAATAGTTTGCTCGCCGGCATTATACTCAGCACCATGGTGTATAGCATTAATCTCAGGATTATAGGTAAGCCAAATATAGCCTTATTTGAGATGGGAGGCATAAAAGTTGATATTATATCGCTAATCATTATTGCGATGCTTTGCATGATACCCTTTACCTTGTTTTTGTATACTGACTTTGGCTTGCGATTTCGAACAATAGGCAGCAATCCCAAATTCGCTATAAACCATGGGGTTAGTGTGAACAAGTATACAAGCCTAGGTTTGTTCATTGCAGGGTCTATGTTTGGCTTAGCTGGCAGCCTAATAGTCCAAATACAGCAATTCATGGATGTGGGAATGGGTGTTGGTATAGTGATTCACGGATTAGCAAGCC
>NZ_SCFA01000036.1 GCF_004210275.1 Rickettsiales endosymbiont of Peranema trichophorum | reverse complement strand
TATATTTAGCTCTTGTAAGAATGGCTCAGGACTTTTCCTTGAGAATCCCTTTAATTGATGGTCAAGGAAACTTTGGATCGGTAGATGGTGATCCACCAGCTCAAATGAGGTATACGGAAATAAGGTTGGCCGAGATAGCTAACGTAATGCTTGGTGATATCGAACACGCAACCGTAGATTTTCAGGAGAACTACGACGGTTCCGAAAAAGAGCCGAAAGTCCTCCCAGCAAGATTCCCTAATATACTCGTTAACGGTGCCACAGGGATTGCAGTTGGAATGGCAACAAATATTCCTACACACAACTTGGGCGAAGTGATAGACGGCTGTTGTGCCTATATCAAAGATTCAAGCATATCTGTCGAACGTCTCACAGAAATCATACCAGGCCCTGACTTTCCAACCGGCGGTGTGATTCTCGGAACAAGCAAGTCTAAAGTTGCCCTTGCTACCGGTAGAGGATCGATTCAGGTCAGAGGTAAAGTTGATTTTGAAGAAATAGGTGGTAGAGAAGCTATCATAGTCTCAGAATTGCCATATCAGGTCAACAAGTCTGAACTTATCAAGCGTATCGAAGAGTTGGTTAAGGAGAAGGTCATAGAAGGCATACATGAACTAAGGGACGAAACCAACAAGCTCGGCATGAGGATTGTGATAGAGCTCAAGAAGGATGCTGTGGCTAATGTAGTCTTAATGCAGCTCTACAAAAACACAGAGCTACAAACCTCTATCTCTTATAATCTCCTGGCCCTTAACAAAGGGATACCGTTGATAATGAATGTAAAAGACGTAATAGTCGCGTTCATAGAGTTTAGAGAAGAGGTAATTACCAGAAGGATTACGTATCTTTTAAATAAAGCGCGAGATAGAGCTCACCTTTTAATCGGCCTGTCTATTGCGGTTTCCAATATAGATCAGATCATACAAATGATCAAAAGCTCTCCTGATAGTGCTACTGCTAAACAGCGTTTGATGAATGAGAGCTGGCCCGTATCACCTATCACTGCATTATTGGAGTTGGTACACGACGAGAGAAATCAGGTGATTGATGGACGCTGTTATTTAACAGAAGAGCAGGCAAAAGCGATATTGGAAATGAGACTCCAAAGGCTAACTGGACTAGAGAAAAGCAAGATCGAAGAGGAATTAAATGCTTTAAGTGTTGAAATCGCTGAGTATCTTGGGCTTTTATCTTCAAAAGAGAAATTATTCTCTTTAATGCATCAAGAACTTCTGGAAATAAAGGATAAGTTCGCTACTCCGCGCCAAACCACATTTCACTTTGATGACAACGATGTTGACATTGAAGAGCTCATCCAAAGAGAGGAAATGGTTGTGACCTTGACCCTAGGTGGCTACGTTAAACGGGTAGCTCTTGACACGTATCGTGCTCAAAAGCGTGGTGGAAAGGGTAGGAGTGGAGTGTCCATGCATAAGGAGGACATAACTAGTGACGTTCTTGTTTGTAATACACATGATACACTTCTGTTCTTTTCTGATATTGGAAAAGTGTACAAGGTCAAGGTGTATCAGCTGCCTTTGGGTACTCCACAAACAAAGGGGCGTGCTTTGATCAATATATTTCCATTAGCTCAGGATGAAAAGATCAATAATATTATGGTGTTCCCAGAAGATAAAAGTACGTGGGAAAGGCTTAACATAGTATTTGCAACTGCCAAAGGTAACGTCAGAAGAAATAGTCTTGAAGACTTTGTCAATATTCAAAGCAATGGTAAGATTGCAATGAAGCTAGAGGATGATGACAAGTTAATTGGTATAACTGTGTGCGATGATGCAGCGCACCTCCTTTTGTCCACTCGTATGGGCCAATCTATCAGATTCCCTGCTAGCGTTCTTAGGGTGTTTAAAAGTAGGTCGTCTGATGGTGTTAGAGGAATTCAACTGGGTAAAGTAGGCGATGCGGTGATATCGATGTCTGTTTTAAAATCTAGTGAGATCGAGATTGAAAAGAGGGAAGAGTTTTTAAAAATTGACGATACTGTTCGCATATCCATCGCTAAGGAAGAGAATTCAGAACAACATCACGACTTGATAGCAGAGAAGCTAAAGGACTATGGTTTGCAAAACCTGACCGTATCTGAAGTGCTGGAGCTTGCAAAAGGTGAGCAGTTTATACTGTCCATTACAGAAAATGGTTACGGTAAGAGAACGTCTTCCTACGAGTACAGAGTTACAGACAGAGGAGGAAAAGGAATACTAAACATTGATACATCGGAACGTAATGGGATGGTGATTGCGACTTTCCCTGTCTTAGAAGAAGATGACATAATTTTGATTACGAACGCTGGCACTTTAATACGAACCAATACCTCTGACATTAGGATTACTAGACGTAACACAATGGGCGTGAAAATCTTCAGTGTGAAAGATGATGAAAAAGTCATCTCAGTCACAAGAATTGCTGAAGAATCATAATGTTTTGAAGGTTAGGAGTTGAAGGCTGATGCAGTTATCTGAAAGGCTAAAGTCTGGTTTGCAGAAAACATCTCTAAGATTGTTAAACAGCATCAATAATATATTTAGCTCCACCGCATTTGATGGTAAAGCGTTAGAAGAGCTTGAAGAATTATTGATAGCAAGTGACATTGGTGTTGAGTCTTCAAGTGAAATTATGGCTACGCTTCGTGGCAATAATTCAATGAAAGGAGCAAGTAAAGAAGAGCTGAAGCTGTTTCTAGTAGAATGTATTGCTACAATGCTTCAAGGGGCCGCTAATAAACCAATGCTGATAGATCATAAGCCTCATGTAGTGGTTGTATGTGGTGTCAACGGGAATGGTAAGACAACTACCGTTGCTAAAATAGCCCACAAATTTAAACAAAATGGTCATTCTGTTGTGATAGCAGCATGCGATACTTTTAGAGCTGCTGCAGAATTACAGCTGAATGAGTGGGCGCAACGCATTGATTGTCAATTTGTGCAAGCTACTGGTGATAGAAGCGATGCGGCAAGCGTTGCTTACCAAGCTCTTAAGGTTGTACAACAGCAAAATGATGATGTTTTATTAATCGATACAGCAGGTCGCTTGCACAACAAAGCTAACCTGATGGAAGAGTTTGGAAAAATACTCAGAGTGCTTGGTAAGATTGACCCCTCTGCGCCACACCACATAGTACTGGTACTAGATGCTACCACTGGACAAAATGCACTATCACAAGTAGAGTTTTTTAAGCGCACGATTGAATCATCAGGGCATGCTTTGTCTGGATTAGTTATAACAAAGCTTGATGGTACCGCTAAGGCAGGCATCGTGGTGGCAATAGCAAAGAGGTTTCAAATTCCAATATACTTCATAGGATGTGGTGAAAGCCTTGAAGATCTAGAGCCATTTGACCCACACAAGTTTGCTGCTTCCCTGTTTTCTATTGTTTGATTGAAGCAATAAGCTTCAACTTTAATGTGTGTGCTAAAGTTTCCATTATTCTTATTGCGATCTCTTCTTCTGATACATAGTTAGAATATGGTGAAGTTGCAAGATCTAACCCCTCTGTGCTGATTAACTTGTCTTTGAGGACGTTTTGTCTATTTTCCAGATCGATTAATTCATACATCACTGTGACTCTGAGGTTCACTCTTGTGATAGTGGTGTCCAACTGAATCGCCGTTGGTTCTTTGTAGACTTGGTAAGTAATATTGAGTACATACTTGTGCTCCAGGTCTTTTGTGTGCTCAAATTCCCGTTCCAATGCAGCTCTAAAAGCAACGTATTCCTTCGTATTGTTTTTCTTATGCTCTCCTATTTTACTGATGCTACCTATCTTGATTGCTTGAATGTTCTGCTGGTTCGTATTTACCATGTGTACTGGCTGGAATCCACATGAAGTAAGTAGAAAAGCTATTGTGATCAAGAGGTAGTAAAAGTTTTTCATTGTTTTAATATAGGTTCATGATTATAAGGAATGATATGCATATACTAAAACAAATCAACACTTTATGAGTTTATCCACTTTGAAAGATTGTACACCACCAAATTGGGACCTAAGCGATTTGTATCAAGGTAGTGATGACGGGTCGCTACAGGATGATTTAAAAAGAGTCAAAGCAGACATCACTTCTTTCGTCGCGGATTATAAAGATAAGGTGGTGGAGCTTTCAAGTGAGGGGATGTATAAGGCTATCACAAGGTTTGAAAGCATCAGGGATGTGTCTGATAAACTTGCGACTTTTGCTTACTTACAGTATGTGATCAAAATGAACGAGGAAAAAAATGTGCAGTTCTTTCAAAACATCTCAGAGATATTGACGGAATTGTGTACGGCGCTCGTTTTCTTTACTCTCCAAATCAACCAAATATCCGATCAAAGACTAAGTAAGCTTTTGGAGAGTCCAGTTTTGCAGCGTTATAGGTCATGGTTTGAACATCTGAGGTTATTTCAAAAGTACCAACTTTCTGAGTCAGAGGAGGCCATACTACAAAATGTAAGTGGTACTGCAACAGCTTGGCAGCGCTTGTTTGATGAGACGATGGCGTCGCTTAAGTTTACAGTTGCTGGTCATAAAATGCATATGGCAGAGGTGCTGCATAAGCTGTCTGACAGTGATCCACGAATACGCAAAAGTGCAACGCAAGCGTTGTGTAAAATCCTAAAAGAAAATGTGAGGCTATTTGCGCTTGTCACTAATACGTTGGCTAAAAGCAAAAATGTGGAAGATAAGCTACGTGGATTTGCGCAACCAATATCATCTAGAAACTTATCCAACTTTGTAGAAGATGATGTGGTGGATACATTGATAGATACCGTCAAATCTGCTTACTCCAAGTTGTCTCACAGGTATTATGGCATGAAGGCAAAGTGGTTAGGTACCAAACAGCTAAACTACTACGACAGGCTTGCACCTCTACCAAATGATGATGGAAAGGAATATGCATGGAGCGAAGCTGTCGAAACTGTATTAGAAGCTTATGGAAGCTTCTCAAAAAAATTTGCTGACTATGGTAAGTTGTTTTTTGACAATAACTGGATAGATGCGCCAGTCACTCCAGGCAAAGACTCCGGCGCATTTGCACATCCAGCGTGTAGTTCTATGCATCCATACTTGATGGTCAATTTCTTGGGAAAGGGTAGGGATGTTATGACTCTCGCGCATGAGTTAGGGCATGGCATACACCAATTTTTAGCAAAGGAACAAGGGCCATTGATGTGTAACACTCCGCTGATACTTGCTGAGGTCGCTTCGATATTTGGTGAACAGCTGACATTTGCACATATTTTAAAAGAGGAGGATAACACTCAAAGGAAGCGGTTTTTAATTGCAAGCAAAGTTGAGGATCTGCTAAATACCATTGTCAGGCAGATTGCATTTTGTGACTTTGAGATGCGTCTACATAAAGAGCGGCAAATGGGAGAAGTTGGTGTGGAGAGAATATGTGATATTTGGATGACCACACAGCAGGAAAGCCTGGGGCCATTGGTGAAATTTGATCATGGTGTGAGGTATTTGTGGGCTTATATACCTCACTTCATACACTCTCCGTTTTACGTTTACTCTTACGCCTTTGCCAACTGTCTAGTAAACTCGCTGTATCAAACATACTTAGATGGATGTGAGGGCTTTGAAGCCAAATATCTTGATATGTTAAAGGCTGGAGGGACGTTGACCTACAAAGAAGTGTTAAAACCTTTTGGTCTCAATCCTGCAGATAAGGGCTTTTGGAATAAGGGGCTAAGCATGATCTCTACGTTGCTTGATCAGTTGGAGTAACTGAGTAGGGGAGGGGGTCTCCCGCAAGTGTAGGCTTTACTGATCCCAGGCTGATAGTGCAGTGTGCGTTGCGCCTGTAAAAGCTTCTAATCTGACAAACGCCGTAAAAGCTCAGGAAGAGAGGATGAAGGCCTGCAGTGACCACAGAAGGCTACTAGGCAGGCCCCTCATCAGGCAAAGGAAAGGGTCTAATGCCAAAACCATTATATCTTTATTGAACTACAGTCAGTATACACATATATTAAAGTTTCGAAAGAAGTCTATTAATGTGAATATTTTTGTGCATACTCATGAGAGTGGTAATCTACCTTGATATTATACCAAGTTTCAGATTAAATCAGGCAAATGGATTTGAGGATGAGGCCGCGTAAGCGTATTGAAATACCTGCGCAGAGCCGAGTTTCACAAAATTCGTTTTGAATCATTTAAAAATGAAACTTGGTATCAGCTAGTCTTTCAGATCGTATGCTAGTTCACTATACAGTCCGTCCCTCAGAAGTGATGGAGAAGAGATAATATGACCACACGCTCATCACTGTATGCCACTCCATCAGCAAACACGTCATGTGTGCAAGAATCTGTTATGCATTTGGAGATATGTCCTCATTTTGGTATACCAAACACAGTTGCTTTCCACAAAACGCGAGGCCGATTGCAAGTACCTCATTCACACCGTTTTGCTTAAACAGCTCCAGATATTGCTTGTCCTTCACTTGCTTTAACCCTTCTTTCGCCTTCGCCTTTAGCTTCTTTGGGTCGTCTGTTGCCTTAAACTCCAGCAATATGCCCGCTCTCCCACTCTGCTTTGGGAGCATCACTACGTCAAATCTTCCAAGCCCCGATTCTTGGTTCGAACGTATGTAGTATTCTCCTCTTAATCCTACTACTAGTCCCAATATAAACACGTGAAATACTTGTTCAGGCGTATTCTC
>NZ_SCFA01000088.1 GCF_004210275.1 Rickettsiales endosymbiont of Peranema trichophorum | reverse complement strand
TCGCTTATCTGATCTTCCTCAGATACTATAGAGTTTAGCAATGATATCAGTATGTCAGAATTGGCCTCAACCCCAAAGATCTTCTTAAAGGCGACGTCAATGAGGGGATTGATCATGTATACGTCGTCGTACTTGATCCGCTTTGTTTTCCTTGCTTTTTGGGTCATCTTGTTACTGCTGTGTGTTGCTATGTAATGACATTATACAGTGCTTCCTGCAATCCTTGTGCTTCCTCTCCTCCTTCCATCAATCCCTCATCCTCCTCTCTAAAACTATCAAATCCATATATGTATTGTAATGGACTCCGTTCCAACAGGTTGTACACCTCTCCATATGCAGATTCTGATCTCGCTGCATTCTCTTCACACGTGTACTCTATGTACAGACTATATACATTCCACATCAGATGGTAACCACTATACGATGTCATTCCTGCTGCAAAGAACAAGCCTGCGTACGGTAATCCCGTTGCCCCCATCACCGTAGGTAGCACCATATAGGCTCCCGCAATAGCTAAATGCTTTACCGCCTCTCCGTATTCCCCTTGGTATGCTTGATAACCAGCTTCTAACCCTCCTATTACTAATCCGTAACCGTTCAACCCCTTGTACATTCCATACACATTCACCATGTCAAATACTACTTTCTTACCGTTCTCCAGCGTTGGTTGATTAACAGCTCTTAGTACATCCACAACAGTATCGGCTACTTTGATGCCTACTGTTGCTTTGTACATAGCTACTTCCACTTTCGCTACTTTCTCTGCTATTATTCCCTTGATATCAACATCAGAGCTCATTTTCTGCTGTAATTCTCTTGCAAATGCAAAATCTTCCGCTTTCCCTCCCTTATCAGGATGTAATTTCAACAGCACGCCCTTCTTAAATTCCCCATAATTACGCAATATATCTACAGATGTCGATGCATCTAAGTTATTTCCTTGCAATATTTCGTTAAATCTACTGATTTCTGCCTTGTAGACAAACTGCTTGTATTTCCAGGCGATATCTAATTTATTGCTTAATTCTTCAATGACACTATTAATAGTACTTGACATCGTAATTTTTTCGTGTGAAATACCAGCCATCTCGGTGGTTCGTTGTCCATTCATTCCTCCCCCTTTTTTCATGATGCTCCGAACCACCAGTACTCCTTCGCAAATGGGCTCAACACCTCCAGCCTCCTGAAAACCACTTAGGCCCTTTAGACCTCCCATTATCTCCAGCACCAACCCTTTACTTCCTATCTCCTTCGCTCTTCTCAATAAAGATAGCGCTTCCTCTTCCTCGTACATCACCTCTAACAACGCATCGTGTAATGTCTGCCCTCCTACCTCATGCGCTGTGTACAACAGATCTGTTCCTATACTGCTCCCTATTAATCCATGTACCTTGTTCTCATATCTCACACTCACAAAGCATACCTTTACACTCCCACTCCTCTTATTCAGCACCTCCTTTAACCTATCCACTTCCTCATCATCTAATCTCTCTCCATATCCCCCAGCATATTCGCTTATTATATCCGTCACTGACAATGGTAACTCCCCTAATCCTTCTAACATTATGCTATATTTCAATATACTCGATAGCAACACCTTGTTCTGACTTATCACCTTCAAACCCTCCGACACAGCACTCTCATACGCTTTCAGATTCTCACGCATCACATAGGCGCTTGCCTCTTTCCCATCGTTGTTCAACGCATTTACTTCACCTCCATACTGTACCAGCAATGACATAATCCTTGTCATATCTTTTGTACTACCCTCAACATCACCTTTTCTGGCACCACACGCCAAGTGCAGACTTGTATTCCCCTCATCGTCTCTACTCCTCACATCTCCATGACCAACTCCTATCAATACGCCTATAGTCTCAAGTATACTCGTCTCCGCCCTTTTATCCAATCTAGCGCTAACCTCAATCACTTCATGTAAAATCGTCCTACCGACATTCCCTACAACTCTATTCACATCCGCTCCGTGCAACAGCAACAACTTTACCGTCTCTACGTCATCATACATGCAGGATATCCACAACGCCGTACATCTATCCTCTCCTACTGAATCAACTCCCACTCCAAATTCATCCAATAACATCTTCACTATCTCAAGTTGCTTCCTATAGGCACTCTCCTGCAATACATTCTTCCCAGTACTACTCCAATTATCCTCTTTGTGATGCGACATCAAAAACCTCACAACTTCCTTCTGACCATTCAATATACTGTCAAATATAGTGTAAGCCTCTAGTAAATCTGATATGTCATCACTCTCTAATAACAATCTCAATATCTCCAAACGACCGTTACGTGATGCACCCGTAAAAGCTAGCTGTTTCACAAGCCTGTTGCACCACACTCCTCTGTTCCCCTCTTCTGCCATATGCCTAAACACATCCACACTCCCCTCTCGACTTGCTAGCAAAAAGAGCCCTTTCATTATCGCCTCATCTAATACACCCTCTCCAGCCATAACCTCTTTCAACCCTTTCAGATCGTCATTTCTTACACTCTCTCTAAACCTTCCTATTATGCCTTCATTCCCTCCAACTTCCCCTTCTCTTCCTTCAAACATCTTCATATATTCTAGGGCCTTGAATCTGCTCGAAGAGTCAAAGCTCCTACACCACTCCTCCGTAGACTCTGCTGTATACAACCTACTCACAAAACGCTCCCTAACATATTCTATGTTCTCTTCCACCGAATATTTATACGGCCCCGCAGTATTAACAATATCCCGCATTCGCAACAACTCCAAACCTTCCAGTACTACTAGTTCCTCTTGGGCGTGTTCTAGATAATTTAATATCATTGTCATCATATCAGCTGTACAGTACTTCTTTAACACTAACATAATACTACTCTCATCCCCCTTATGTACCGTTGTCAGAATGTTATCCTTATGTGGTATCGACAACACAGCTCTCGCCATGTCTACCATTCCACTATCTATCCAATCACTCCGTATGATTCGATTTAGACACAAACCCAGCACATCATCCCTTGACAGATTATGCTCAAAATGTTCCTCTCTGAATCTTGTGATGAACTGCTCTACTTCTCCAGACTTGAAACTCTTCTGAAATTTCACAAAATCTTCGTAATGCATATCAATTCTTAATTGTCTTGCTTTTTTCTTCATATCCTATCAATTATTTCTTCTAAATCCCTACACTCTATAGCTCTTACTATTAATCTTCAAGAAATATATCACTAATTCAAGCACACAGCACCAAATACTCCTCGATCTCCAAGGATACCATATGGTACTTGTCTTACTACCTTTAATAAAGTTACGTCACTTTGTTCTCATCGAATCCTGGCCATTCTCAAAAGTGACTCCCTCTCGATGCCTCCTGTGCCTCGTTTGTACTCTTAATGCATCCTTTATATCAACTTTCATACCTTTATCCACTAACTCAGACCTCACATTGCCTTCATGCGACGCTCCTATAGGGCACAATACGTTGTACCCTTTACTCACTATGTCTGATATCTGCGAGACCATGTATGCTTCTCTTGCCTTGTTGTAGGCATTTGACTCTTCTACAGTTCCATTGGGCGAATACTTATCAGGCAGGCCTTTACCTTCTATGCCTATTATTGGAATACCACGCTCTTGTGCCAGACTGTAAAGTTCTGCGTCCTTGTAAATTGGCGTGTTTTCTATACCAGCTGGTAGAGCTATCTTGTCCTTTTGAAGAGCACTTTTATTGTGTTCCAGTATCTTCGATAACAGTATCACATCTTTCATACCTAAATTCTCTCCCTCCTGCTTGCGTTCCAGACATATTACCGTCTTAGGAGGAAGTTGGTTGTCCTGTATTGAGGAAATAATATTGTCGATGTTTTTGGAATGGTCCCGAACATGCTCAGATTCTGGAATGAGTGTGACTACAGGATGTCGATCCCTTTCCCTTCCTATCTTTTCAACCCATTTGTCGCGCGTAGTAGTTCGTGTATCACCACTTCTTGGAGTAGTGAGTATACTATTATCATTAGCTTTTAATGCTGAATCTTCCAGCATATTTTGTATCTTTTCTCGATACTCTTCTCCATTTAGCCTCGTCACACTCTCCCCTAAGTTCAAGTTCGATACATCTACACCCAATCTCTCTTGCATGTATGATTTCTCATCTCTTCTAAGGTTAGCCTTCTTATTTCCTGATTTGGGCTTTGGCTTGGGCTTTGGCTTGGGTTCCTCCTTCGGCCCGTCGGCCTCTATTGGGTGTGCTTGAGGTGCTATCCTGCTCTCCAATCCACCAATTCTTTCCCTCCACTCCCTCTTTTCACCAGCATTTAACCCTGAACTCCCTAACCACCTTTCGACCTTACCTATTTCTTTCATGAGGTTTTTTTTCTGTTCTATTGTTAGCTCCTTATCTGTATTATTTAATCTTTTCTCAATTCTTTCTAACGTTCCTGCTTTGTCATTCAACTCTTTCTTTGCAACATCGGCCCTCATCCTATTAATCTGATACATGTATGTCCGCTGTGCACCCTTCTTCAATTTACAGAAATCATCTATTCGCTGTATCTCTAATACCTCTTTATCGAACTCGCCTCTTGTCTTGCACACTGCCAACCTCTCAATCTCCTTCTCTACTAGAATGGCAGATTTGACATCATTTTTCAGTTTTTCAAAAGTCTCTGATCCAAGATAACTCTCTATCTCTCCATACTGCCTGACGACTCTCTCGATGAGGCTTCGCCTTGTCTTAGCTTCACCGACAGTGCTCTTTGTACTTGGTGTAAGTCGATCCTCAAGTGCAGATAGTCGACGCAGTATTGATATTATCGCTCGCTTCTTACTTGCCTCATTCGGGTTATCGTGTATCGCAATCAGTAAATTATCTTCTATTGATTCGAGCTCTTCAAGTGGATCTTGCACATCAGGCTTTACTGTACCCCACACTGATGATAATGCTGCTGCTTTTCTAAGGCGTTCCCTCATCTTAGCATCCAGCACTTGTCGTGTGTCGCTGCTAACCCGCAATCGTCGCCCAGCGATCCCCTCAAGTTGTGTTTTGAGTGCTCCTAGCTCAACGGGATCAACATTCACCTTAAGTTGGGCAATACTGTATAGGGTATCACAATAATGCCTAGTTAATTCCTGATTGCCCCTTATGTTACTTGGTAAAGTGTAACGAGCATCTGGGAAATTGTCATAAGAAATACCTCCTACGTTAATGGCCACTCCAGCATGCTTCATCAACACTTCTCTCTCCGCCGTACAACAAGCACAACAGTACTCTGGAGCCCTTTCTTCTTTTCCTGAAGCTGCTTTATATTCTTTAAATACTGAAGATTTAGATAGACCAATGTTGAAACAGTTAGGAATGGGCTGACCTGGTTCACGTTTGTCTCTGAAATACTTTACACCTCTCAGGTCTGGGTGACCTCCTTGTCCTATTCCAGACATCACAACAATTCGTTTATTCAGTAAGTCTGGTGCTGAATTCACTAAATTTCGAAGCTCTTCCTCCGGAAACATCGTGTACAACATACTACGCACTATTTCTATCGGTAATTGAGCTGCTAAGGCATGATCTTTCTGACATGCATCGAGAATTGCCTTTAATTGCCCTGGAGTTCCATCCCAACTACTATATATGTTTTTCAATACCTGATATTCTGAAAAACCATGACCTCCAATGGGAGCTGGTCGTATCGATAAACTAATATACTCTTCTACTCTTCCACCTTCTCTTTGCAATATTCCCATCAAACGCTGATTTCCAGTTTCTAACATAGCATTAAAAAAATCCCTACAAGCACTCTCCTCCGGTAGCCCCCCATTAGATTGACTCCCCACAAATCGACAGAAACTCCTAAAAGTATTACGGCATATTCCTGGATCATTGAACCGGCTATCCCCAGTCGGACAGACACACAGTTGATCACTAATTGTGTCACACTCAGCAACTGCTGTATATGGATGGGTAGAGAACACTCCGGCAATTGTATTTAAAGCATTTAAACGGCCCTTCAGGTACTCAGGTACATCTGCTGGTTCCCTCATTCCACCTTTACCAAGATTCACATGCAAATGCTCATCTTCATGTCTATGATTCCCTCTATTTAGGCCTGCTGGAGGGTGTGCTGCTGGTTGTGCCTTTGCTTTTGGTTTTGGCTGTTGGGATGTTACGATATTTGGCGCTTGTGGTTTTGCCTTTGGTTTTGCTGCCTGTGCCTTTGCTTTTGGTTTTGGCTGTTGGGATGTTACGATATTTGGCGCTTGTGGTTTTGCTGCTGCTTTTGGTGGCATACTTTTTCCTCTTTCCCTTTTACTTTAACCCTCATATCTAGGCTAGCACATACCATTGCCTATAGTCTATTTATTTTACTACTTCGCAAACACATAGATGACCTCGAAAGCCTTAGGGCTGAAGGTCGAGCTCCCGGGTGCGGAGCGAAGGCAGAATGCTTAAATAGACCTCTTGCATAACCTGATATTTACAACTCCATATTATAAATTCCTGCAATCAAATTGAACCTTAGCCCAAATCTTTTACTCTATTTCTGTATTTGTCAGAGATAATCTTAAATCGTTTGAGCATCCCAATAACATTCTCATTTGTTACTCTTTCACTTGCAAGTTCTCTATTCTTCTTTTTATCCTCCATTGTTAATGGACTCTTCTTGCTCTTCTTCTTTGGCAATTCAGACCTAGCATGTAGCTTTTGTATACCTTGATATCCAGTATCTGTAACAGCCTTTATTCCAGGATGCATTCTTGTTTTGGA
>NZ_SCFA01000120.1 GCF_004210275.1 Rickettsiales endosymbiont of Peranema trichophorum | reverse complement strand
ATAGCTGATACAGTAGTGGATGTACTAAGAGTGGTCAATCGACCAACAGTTGAGAATGTGAAGCAAGTGGTATTGGGTACAGTGCATGTATATGGAATGTACAAGGGATTGAATGTGTATGGATTAGCACTAGTGGGTTTAGAAGCTACATATCAAGTGTACCAAGGGGAATACGCTGAGGCGCTAAAACAGGTACTGATAACGACGGTTTACATGGCATTACCTATAGTGATGGGTGCAGGAGGTTTGCCATATGCAGGGTTGATATTTACATCAGGAATGACGGTGTACAGCCTTTACCATCTGATGTCCAACGTGCATAGTCTGTACACAGAATACACGAGTGATGACAATGTAGCGAAATCATCAGAGGCTTATGCGAGTCTATATAGTTTACTAGCTTGCACACCATTGCAATACGTGTATGAGTTTGATAGCTCCAGGGGAGAGTATGATGAATTGATGCAGGAACAAGAGCAATCGGAAGGAGCATTTCAAGGTGATAATTGATGATATGTGGAGAAGGTGTGTTGAGAGATTTGAGTGGTTATAACAATGCAAGGTTATGTGATGAGATAGCAAAATTAGCGTGTAGAGGTCATAAGGATGACAGTTATATTAGGTATTGGTTAAGCGTGGCTATTTGTAAGTTGGAGGAATTTAATGCGCAAGAATTATCAAAGAGTATCTGGAGTTTGGCGCGTCTTGGTTACAGGGGAGATGATTTCATAAGAAAATGGGTAGAAGTATCAACTAGAAAACTCCTAGAGTTTAACTGCCAGAATTTGTCCAACAGCATATGGAGTTTAGTGCGTCTTGGTTACAGGGACGATGATTTCATAAGAAAATGGGTAGAAGTATCAACTAGAAAACTCCTAGAGTTTAACTGCCAGAATTTGTCCAACAGCATATGGAGTTTAGTGCGTCTTGGTTACAGGGACGATGATTTCATAAGAAAATGGGTAGAGGTATCAACTAGAAAACTCCTAGAGTTTAATGTGCAGGACTTGTCGAATAGTATTTGGAGTTTAGCGCGTCTTGGTTACAGGAATTATGCCTTCATAATGGAGTGGGTAAGAGTATCGATTGGAAAATTACTAGAGTTTAGTGGGCAGGACTTGTCCAACAGCATATGGAGTTTAGTGCGTCTTGGTTACAGGGACGATGATTTCATAAGAGAATGGGTAGAAGTATCAACTAGAAAACTCCTAGAGTTTAACTGCCAGAATTTGTCCAACAGCATATGGAGTTTAGTGCGTCTTGGTTACAGGAACGATGATTTCATAAGAGAATGGGTAAGAGTATCGATTGGAAAATTACTAGAGTTTAGTGGGCAGGACTTGTCGAATAGTATTTGGAGTTTAGTGCGTCTTGGTTACAGGGACGATGATTTCATAAGAGAGTGGGTAAGAGTATCAACTTGGAGAGTTGGGGAGTTTAATGCCCAGGAATTATCCAACAGCATATGGAGTTTGGCACATTTTAGTTGGAGGGATGATGTTTTCATAATGGAATGGGTAAGAGTATCGATTGGAAAATTGCTAGAGTTTAATGCGCAGGAATTGTCGAACAGCATATGGAGCTTAGCGCGTTTTGGTTACAGAGATAATGATTTCATAAGAGAGTGGGTAATAATATCAATTAGAAAACTGTCAGATTTTAATGGACAAGGGCTGTCCAATAGCGTTTGGAGTTTAGTGCGTCTTGGTTACAGGGACGATGATTTCATCAGGGAATGGGTAAGAGAGTCAACTGCAAAATTACCGGAATTTGCTCCGCAGAACTTGTCCAATAGTATTTGGAGTTTGGTATGTTTTGATTATCAAGACAACACATTCGTGAGAGAGTGGGTAAGAGTGTCAGCTTATAAACTTGAACAATTTAGTACGCAGCACTTGTCTAACAGCCTCTGGAGTCTAGCGCGTTTTGGTTACAGAGATGATGATTTCATAAGAAAATGGGTAAGAGTGTTGATTGGAAAATTGTTATGGTTTAATGGCCAGGATCTGTCCATTAGTATCTGGAGTTTGGCGCGTTTTGGTTGGAGAGACGATGATTTCATAAGAGAGTGGGTAGGAGTGTCAATTGGGAAATTATCGGAATTTAATTCCCAGGAATTGTCTAACAGCATGTGGAGCTTAGCATGCCTTGGTTACAGGGACGCTGATTTTATAAGAGAATTGGTGAGAGTATCAACTGGAAAACTAGCAGAGTTTAGTGCACAAAGCTTATCTAATTGTATCTGGAGTTTGGTATGTTTTGGTTACAGGGATGATTGCTTTATCAGGGAATGGGTACGGATTGCGATGGGTAAGTTAGGAAAGTTTAATGGACAAGTACTGTCTAATAGTATCTGGAGTTTAGCGCGTTTTGGTTACAGAAATGATGATTTCATAAGAAAATGGGTAGGAGTGTCAATTATGAAATTGTCGGAATTTAATTCCCAGGAGTTGTCTAACAGTATGTGGAGTTTGGCTCATTTTGGTTATAGAGACGATGGTTTTATAATAGAGTGGACAAGAGCAGTAGATAGAAGGCTTGGGCAATTCAATATGAGGGAGGTAGAACAAAGTATCACTGGATTATCTTGTCTGTTGTTTAGAAGAGATGTGAAGCTAAACGAGAGTAAATTGGGGATGGTGCTGCACTCAAGTCCTGTATTGGTTAGTGGGATAGAGGTACTGTTAAGAAGTGATGTGCTCAATACCAAGCTAATGGGCTTATATTTAGTATCAAAGGTATTGGGGACAAGCGGGATAGAAGGAGACGTACTGCCAATGCTGGGAATATTTCGTATATTTTTGAAGGGAGAAGAGAAGATAATGCGTGTGGGAGGTTGTGTAGGCCTCCTTGGTGTTATCAGAGGGTATAAAATAGGGTCTGAGGTAGTGATGGTACTACTGGAAGAGCTGAAGCTATTGTTACAAGACAATGAGTGTCAAGTGAGGAATTTATCGTGTGTGGTGTTAGAGGAGTTGATACGTATATACGACATAGATGAAGAGGACATGAAGCTGTTGTTGGAAGAGGTGTGTGCTCTGTTAGAAGCAGGCAAAGTGGGAGGTGCATCATATGGGATATTGAGGGAGATAAGATTAAGAACAGATGTGATGAGTGTGAAGAAGAAAATATTGAAGACAATGTGTAAGGCAGAAATGAATAGGAGAGGGGAAGACGAAGTATTAGAGGTAGAGTGGAGACTGGAAGATGCATTGTTGAACAGAATATTAGAGAAGGTACTGTGTTGGTTAGGAGATGGGAGGGTATTATTAGAAGGTGAAGTAGAAGTACTACTGTGGGATATGTGGAAGGAAGGTGATAAGAAGAAGGTGAGTATATCAGAAGGATTGTATGAGCTCAGTTTTAGTATAGGAGGGAGAGTATTAGTAGAAGGTATGGAGGTATTGTTGTCGATGGTGAGGGAAGAGGATTGGGAAGTGAGGCAGATAAGCTATAGGAGTCTAGAAAGATTGAGTAGAGAAGGAAGTGAGGTGACAAAAATAGCAGTATTAAGTTTGTTAGAACAGATGGAAAGTGAAGGAGGAGAAGGTTATGTAAAGGGGTTTATCTTGATGGGAAAGGAACTGGTGTGTCAGAGGCCCTTGGAGGATATTACAGTGCATATTGCGATGTGTAGATATGATGCACCGATACACAATTTATTGTCATCAAAGATTGGACAGGATGTATTGTACATAGCGCATGAGGTAGGAGGGAGTATACTGCATGATGCGTTGTTGGATGTAATGTACGAGGAAGGGCAGGCACTAGCTTTATTAAGTAGAGCAAGGGAGATAGGAAGTAGAGAGTTGGTGCTTGAGATAATGGGAGCTGTGGAAGCATCAAGAGATATTGATATATTGGTCATACCATATATTCCAGAATCATCACTGGCACTTATTAGCGTTGAAGGAGAGCAAGGTCAGGTTGCGTCTACTATTGGTAGAGATTATGTGAATGCTGGTCAAAGAAGCATGATATCAAGGGTTATTGATGCTGTGATGAATCGACTTAACAACAAGCTAGATTTTGCATGGCAATACAAGGAGTATCTGTACAAGGGAGAGATTGGGAGATTTAAGGATATATTGAAAGAAAACAAGCTAGGTGAGACAGTATCGGTAGATATTTTACGTAATTATGGAGAGTTTAAGAAGCATGTGCTGCTTAGACTACACCCTGACAAGGGAGGGAGAAGGGAAGATTTTATATTTGCAAGGGAATTGCAGCAAAAAATGAGCTCTGATATTGATATAAAGGGAATAATAGGAGAAAAAGCGGCAGAAGTGGAAGTTATGATGTATAAAGTAGCGTTGAGCATCAAGATAGCTGATACAGTAGTGGATGTACTAAGAGTGGTCAATCGACCAACAGTGGAGAATGTGAAGCAAGTGGTATTGGGCACGGTGCATGTATATGGAATGTACAAGGGATTGAATGTGTATGGATTAGCACTAGTGGGTTTAGAAGCTACATATCAAGTGTACCAAGGGGAATACGCTGAGGCGCTAAAACAGGTACTGATAACGACGGTTTACATGGCATTACCTATAGTGATGGGTGCAGGAGGTCTGCCACATGCAGGGTTGATATTTACATCAGGAATGACGGTGTACAGCCTTTACCATCTGATGTCCAACGTGCATAGTCTGTACATAGAGTATACAAGCGATGAGAATGGAGGAAGATCAGCGTCTGGATATGGAGAAGTCTACAGTTTATTAGCACGAACTCCATTACAATACGTATACGAGTTTGATAGCTCTAGGGGAGAGTATAATGAATTGATGCAGGAACAAGAACAGCCGGAAGGAGCATTTCAAGGTGATAATTGATGATATGTGGAGAAGGTGTGTTGAGAGATTTAAGTAGCTATAGTAATGCGAGATTGTGCCGTGAGATAGGGAAATTAGTGCATAGAGGTCATAAGGATGACAGTTATATTAGGTATTGGTTAAACGCAGCTATTTGTAAGTTGGAGGAGTTTAATGCGCAAGAATTATCAAGGGGTATCTGGAGTTTGGCGCGTCTTGGTTACAGGGAAGACGAGTTCATAAGAGAATGGGTGAGGATATCAATTCCAAAGCTTTCAGAGTTTAATGCACAGAATTTGTCTAACAGTATCTGGAGCTTAGTGCGTCTTGGTTACAGAGATGATTGCTTTATCAGAGAATGGGTAGCAGTATCTACTGGGAAACTGAAAGAGTTTAACTGCCAGAATTTGTCCAATAGCATATGGAGTTTAGTGCTGTTTGGTTACAAGGACGACGCTTTTATAAAAGGATGGGTGAGAGTGTCAACTAGAAAACTATCAGAGTGTAATGTGCAAGACCTGTCAAGTAATATGTGGAGTTTAGTGCGTCTTGGTTACAGAGATGCTGATTTCTTGAGAGAATGGGTAACAGTATCTGCTGGGAAACTGAAAGAATTTAACTGCCAGAATTTGTCGAACAGCATATGGAGTTTAGCGCATTTTGGTTGGAGGGATGATGCGTTTATAAGAGAATGGGTGAGCGTCTCAATTGGTAGATTGGGAGAATTTAATGCACAAGGTTTGTCGAATAGTATTTGGAGTTTAGCACGTTTTAGTTATAGGGACGATGATTTTATAAAAGGATGGGTGAGAGTATCGACTCGAAAACTGTTAGAGTTCAACGCCCAGAATTTGTCGAACAGCATATGGGGTCTAGTACATCTTGGTTATAGGGATGATCAGTTCATAAGAGAATGGGTAAAAGTATCGGCTAGGAAATTGCTAAAGTTCAATGCTCAGGACCTGTCAAATAGTATGTGGAGTTTAGAGCGCTTTGGTTATAGATATGACGATTTCATAGAAGAATGTGTGAGGTTAACAATCGGGAAATTGGGGCAATGTAATTCCAAAGATCTGTCGAGCAGCATCTTGAGTGTAGTGCGTTTTGGGCATAGGAACGACCTGTTTATAAGAGAATGGGTAAGAGTTGCTGGTGTGAGGTTGCGTGATTTTAATGAACAGAGTTTATCTAATAGTCTTTGGAGTTTGGGCTACTTTGGTTATAGGGATGATAATTTTATAAGAGAATGGGTGAAGGTATCGATTGGGAAATTGCTAAAGTTTAACTGCCAGAATTTGTCGAACAGTATCTGGAGTTTGGCTCAATTTGGTTATAGAGACGATGGTTTTATAATGGAGTGGACAAGAGCAGTAGATAGAAGGCTTGAACTATTTAATCTGAGAGACCTAGAACAAAGTATCACGGGATTATCTTGTCTGTTGTTTAGAAGAGATGTGAAGCTAAACGAGAGTGAGTTAGTATGGATGTTATACCCAAGTCAAACATTGGTAAGGGGAATAGAGGCATTGTTAAGAAGTGATGTGCTCAATACCAAGCTAATGGGCTTATATTTAGTATCAAAGGTATCGGAGAAATGGCAAGTACAAGAGTGCGTTTCAGCAATAATAGAAATGTTGCATATATCTTTGAGGGACCAGAATAAAGGAATACGGATTGGAGCTTGTTTAGGAATGCTTGGCGTTATAAGTGGGTATGGAGTGAGGGATGAGATGGTTCGAGCATTACTGGGAGAACTTAGGCTACTGCTACATGACAGTGAGTGGGTAGTAAGGAATGTATCATGTATAGTGTTAGAGAAATTGACACGCATGTACGGCATAGATGCATACAATGTGTCAGTATTGTTGGAGGAAGTATGTTCGCTACTAGAGGCAGGTAAAGTGGGTGGCGCATCATACGGAGTATTGAGAGAAATGGGATTGAGAGTGAATGTGATAAGTGAGAAAAAGAAAATATTAAAGACGATGTGTACTGCTGAGATGAGGAGGGACAAGGGATATGAAGTATTAGATGTAGAGAGGAGATTGGAAGATGCATTATTGAACAGAATATTAGAAAAGATACTGTGTTGGTTGGGGGGTGGTAAGTTGATGTTAGAAGGAGCAGTAGAGGCCCTATTGTATGATACATGGGAAGGAGATGATGGGAAGAAAATCAGTGTGTGTGAGAGATTGTATGAGCTAAGTTTCGACACAGGAGGAGACGTACTAGTAGAATGGATGGAGCTGTTACTGTCGATGGTGAGGGAAGGAGATTGGGAGGTGATACAGATAAGCTATAGGAGCATAGAAAGGTTGGGTAGAGAAGGT
>NZ_SCFA01000003.1 GCF_004210275.1 Rickettsiales endosymbiont of Peranema trichophorum | reverse complement strand
GGTTCTCAAACTGCTGGAAGAAACGAAGCAAGCAGTATCGCTTGATGCGATCAAGGAATGGTACAATGGTTATCAAATAGGGAGGCATGTATTGTACAATCCCTGGTCGATAATAAAGTGTTTAAAGAACCATGGGAAGTTAGAGACGTACTGGGTCAATACATCAGGGAATGAGTTGATAGAAGAGCTGTTAAAGGATGCGAAGCCGGAAGTCAGAAAGGAATTTGAGGAGTTGTTGCAGGGCAAGGTAATAACACAAGTACTGTCTGAGAATTTGGTGTTTCCCGACATAAAGAAGAAGCCGGAAGCCTTATGGAGTCTGTTACTGTATGCAGGATATCTGAAGGTGCTAAGTAGCAAGTTTATGGAGTATCACCTTGTATGTGAGATATCTGTACCGAACAAGGAAGTTGGAGGAGTATATAGTCAAATAGTATCTGAATGGTTTAGCGAGGCAGGAAGCATAGACTCATACAACAGCTTTGTGAGGAGCTTGATGGATGGAGATATGGAGAGGTTTGAGATGTATATCACAAGCTACATAATGCAAAGCGGGAGCTACTTTGACTTTAATAAGAACACGCCTGAGCGAGTGTTTCATGTGTTTATATTGGGTCTGGTAGTGGGATTGAGAGGAGCATACTACATACGCTCTAATCAAGAGTCGGGGCTTGGAAGGTTTGATGTAGTGATGTTGCCAAAGGAGAGTGGAAGAGCTGGCATACTACTGGAGTTCAAAGCAACAGATGATTCGAAGAAGCTGAAGGCAAAGGCGCAAGAAGGGTTGAAGCAGGTGAAGGACAAGCAATACCTTGAGCTATTTAGACAGAACGGAGTGAAGGAAGTATTGGCGATAGGGTTGGCGTTTTGTGGGAAGCAACTGTGTTTGGTGAATGAGAAGGTTGTGGTTTAATTGAGAGGTTCATGGGTTATCTGTTCAGGTTTGTCACACAGTGTGTACACGAGTTGAGGACTTGTTGTGGAGGGTTTCTGGCCGTTTGTGGACACAGTGTGTTAACAAAAGAGATATTCATGTGTGCACATTGTGTACATAACCTATACGCCTTGATTTTCCTACATTTGGTACAGGCATCAAGGGATGCGATTGGTGTGTGCGTGCGACCCGTGAAACGGTCTATTGTTGACTGTTGCAGTTAGTCGGAAACCTTGATCAAAAGCTAGTCTTTTGCTTAAGGATAGGAAAGTCTGAAAACCTATTAGGTTTTCGGATTATACTATATTTCCTTCTATCATGCAACCTGATGTTCTGCCATCAGTACGCTACCTGAACATGCATTGTTGGTAACGACTTTGTGCGAAGCTTCAGGAAGAATGTAACCTGAGATCTTAGGATCTGCAGTATTATCCGTGAGGATGAAACTGCGCTGCAAGCATTATGCGGCAGGGTCCTAGCATTTAGTGCTATGGCTAATGTAAGTGAACCTTCGTTTAAGTGCCGTGACAATCGGCGGGCTAAAGATGCTGATAAGCAATAATGTTTCCGCTTCTACATCAGAGCATCCATTAATTTAGCTTTATCTTGTTTTACCTGTGATTTGTTGTATGATTAGAGTATTATATTTCGTAGCAAAATATCATGATAGAAAGGGGAAGAGGAAGCAAACCATCTGCGAAACGAGGGGTGGTGGCTACGTGGGATGTCTCTGTGTCTAAACGACCAGCTGTCTCTGAGCGACAAGGGTCACCACCACAGCATAAGCATCCTCTTGATGTGTTAAGCGAACTGCTCAATATGTTATGTATTGGGACTGGTGAAGTATGTGCAGCAGTTGCATGTGTAGGTGAACAACTTGTAATTGCTACAAATTCGGCTACTAAAGCACCAGGCGATGGGGGGGTCACAAGCCTTCTGGAACGGAACAGGTGGTGCAAGAGCGGCAAACAATAAGAGAAAGCGCTATTAAGTTAGTGATGGATTATATGTATGATGTTATAAAAATAGCTGATGAATATTATCAAGGCAAGGCTACAGCATCTCGAACTGTTGTAGCTCCTAGGTTGCAGCGACAAGAGGGTGGACCATATCAGGAGTTCCAAGCTACAATTAGCAAGGTGTTTGGACAGATTCAAGAACAGATAGCAAAGTCGTACACTACTACGGATACACAACTTATTATTGAGAGGATCTTACAATTGACAAAGTCTATAGCATTAAGTTGCCATGTGGGGCATGGTACGGGATATGGTGATAATGTGGTTGCTATGTCATCAGAAGTGATGCAAATTTTTAGACGTGGAATAGATGTGACGCAAGAAAGGCTGGGTGTTAGAAGTGCTGGAAGACCGGATCTTGCTCAGCAGGCAATTGAGACAGATACTAAGAACTCGAGAAGTAAGAGTTGTTATAGGTATCTAGGACCTAGAGAACAGGGTGCAACTGGTGTGCATGCTGAGATGAGGCTGTTAGGCCTCGTCATTGCTGGAATAGTGCAGGATGTCGTCAAGTTCCAAGATCAAGATAATATACCAAAGACACCAAAATATTACGTAGGAATATCGCAAGAGTGTTGCGACTCTTGTAAAACAGTGATGGATATTGTTAATGAAGCGTTAAAAGAGGTTCTGGCACCACTGACAGGAGAAAATGTTATTGGATTTAGAGGTGGCCATGGTGGTGTGTTTCCATCATCACCTCCTAATTTCTTAGGGGTCGATACTGATGTGGCTGTAAGTCGGCTGTGCTCTTCACCCTCTGTTAGTCAGATTACTGAGGATGTACAAGGTATGGTAAAAGGCAAGCTAAGAGAAGTCATAGTAGCCATATCAGGTAAGCTATGTGAAAGAATTAGGTCTACTTCTGGAGCAGGCGCTGGCACCTCAATAACAAGGGAGGGTGTTGGGGAGCGCCACCAACAACCCCAAAGTATTTCAGAATGGTTTGGTAGAGAGGCTAGTAGAGAAAGACAAAGAACACCACCAATACATATTCCAAAACCAGGTGCACATACGTATGCCGACATACGTAATGTGTTTAAATCTAAAGAAGAAATACAAAGGACTAACCAGGATGCAGAAGCGTTATGGACTGGAATGGTTGATAGAGGGAGGGGTGGTGATAGTTTAGGTAGAGGAAGGACATGATGACACGGATGGACATTGATGCAAATGTGTTTGACTTTTTAAGGAGCGTTTCTATAGGGGACTTAGATAAAGTGGCCCAATATTTGGAAGATGGGATGGACGTCAATGCGGTTGATATACTAGGAGAAACAGCTCTCTACATTGCTGTGAAACGTGTAGATATATTTATGTGTCATTTGTTACTGACACAGCCAAGTATATGGATAGATAAAGCGTACAGAGGCAACTGGACACCACTGCAATTAGCAGTATATCTTGGTAATTATGAAATTGTAGAGCTATTATTAGAGCGCGGTGCAGTCTCTAATATAGTTGACAGATCTATGAATACACTGCTTCATTTAGCGGTGTATGGTGGGAATATAGATTTAGTGCACCTATTTTTAGAAAATAGAGTGTCTGTGGATGAACTGGACATAGAGGGAGCAACGGCTTTAAATATTGCTGCAAAATATGGGTATAATGATATTGCTGCTGTCTTGCTGCAATATGAAGCGAATCCAGAGTTGTGTGAGGAACGAATTAGTCGCTCTCCTGAATTCATAGCTGTGGTAAAAGATGCAGAACTAGTACTTGCTCATAACAAGGCATTAGTACTGCAGATAGTGGAGCATGCAATGCTTCTTTGGGAGTATTCTATGACGCCGGAGATTGTCCATCTTATTGCTGGCTACTATAGCAGCCCACATTGGTGGGAAAGATTTGATACCGAGGTCTTGGATACATTACAGGATGGCATTGAAAAGAAGATGATAGAGAGGAGTGTTGTGAGTACTCAAATTTCAGAACACGACACTAATGTAGTTGCGAGCAGAAGTTGCGGAGATGATCTAGCGGTATTAGAGATACAAAAGCCAGTAAGCCAGGATAGCCCGTCAGAGCTCTTTTCGAACACCAGAACCCAAGAATGTGGGATCAAAGTTGGTATTATCGATATTTATCGGATGGTAATATATCGACATGAGATCAGCAAATTTTTAGAAATATTGGAACGAAACGACATAAAACTAGATTTAGCCAAGACCTTGCCGATAAGGCTAGATATTTTGCGTAATTATGGGGAATTTAAGAAGAGCATCCTTCTGAAACTACACCCTGACAAAGGAGGAAAAGCGGAAGATTTTGCATTTGCAAAAGAATTACAGCAAAAAATGAATGCAGATATCGATATAAACAGAATAACAGCAGAAAAAGCAGCAAAAGTGCAAGTGGCGATGTACAAAGCAGCGTTAGGCATCAAAGTAGCAGATACTGTTGTGGGTGTACTAAGAGGGGTCAATCAACCAACACTAGAGAACGGCAAGAAACTAGTATTTGACTCAGTACACATATACGGAATGTACAAAGGATTGAACGGGTACGGTTTAGCAATAGGAGGGTTAGAAGCTGGGTATCAAGCATATCAAGGTGAATACGCAGAAGCTATCAAGTATCTAGCCATCACAGGAGCATACATGGCATTACCTATGGTGATGGCGGCGACAGGAATGCCATATGCAGGATTGGTATTTGCATCGAGCATGACAGTCTACAGCGCTTACCACCTGATGCACAACACACATACTCTGTACATAGAGTACACAAGCGAAGACAATCCCGCAAAATCATCAGAGGCTTACACAAACCTATACAGCTCACTAGTACAAACCCCACTACACGAGTTTGGCGCCACTGGAGAGGACAATGTAGAAATAGCACAAGAGCAACCATTGCAAGAATTGGTGTATGATGTATAAAGGCTCCATATAGGCTTATCAGCAACATAGGTGTGGGAAGTCCCAATAGCGTATTATACGAACAATGCGATGTAGTGTAGGAGGAAAGGGGCGCAGAGGAGATCGGGTGTGTGATGAGAGTCTGACATTACAAAGTAGGAAGCGGAGGAGAGGGTGGCAAAAAGGACATAATGTGTGGATTATTCGTATAATTAGCACGTATAATAATATGTACTCATTTTAAAATATAACTTGCATTATACGAACTAAATGCATATGCTAACTCTGCACCCTATTATACCATTTTTCGGAAATAATTTAGCTAATAATTGAGAGAGCATATTTGTGCCAAGGTTATTAATTGTGTTGTACAATTCTTAATAAACTCGCATACTGAATCCTCTAAAGCTTCCAAGGTATCATATACCTTGTTCGTGATGGTATTGCGTTTCAAGTATTGCCACCATCTCTCTATAGGGGGTCAATATAGGATTGGGAGAAAACAGTACGCTAAGGATAAAGTATATGCGTTAGATTGACAGTAACATTGGATTTACGAACTAGGATAGCTAATAATGAAATAATATTGCAATATCTATATTGACGCTTTGTACGTCTTAAACTATACTCGCGGCGGCAACCAATATAATTAATAGGTTAGTGTTAAAAATGAGAGAGGTTTATGGAATATAAGGGTGATGAGAGGGAGTGGTATCAGCGTCCTGATGCCTACCCAGATACAGGTTGGGTAATACAGAAGGCGAATGAGCTTGAGGCGCGTTTAAAAGTCACTGAAGAAAAAGCACGCCGTGCTGAAACGGCCGCAGAGGAGTGTAAAGTACAACAAGAGCGGATGGTAAGGGAACGAACCACACAGGAAAAGGCACAACATCAAGCTCAAGGAGAAACTCTAAAAAAGGTAAATGAGCTTGAGGCACGTTTAAAAGTCACTGAAGAAAAAGCACACCGTGCTGAAATGGCTGCAGGGGAGTGTAAAGTACAACAAGAGTGGATGGTAAGGGAACGAACCACAGAGGGAAAAGCACAACATCAAGCTCAAGAAGGGGCCGCAAAGAAGAAAATTACACAAGAGGCAACGCAACAAAATCCTGACGAAACGACGAGAGAGCAATTAGAGGAGTGTCGCTATAGATATAAAGACATGCAGCAGAAATTTAAGGATACAGCTTTTATTTATAAGCAGGGATGGGGACTGGGAGTTATGAACACAAAGTCAGAGGAGTCATGTGCACACCTTATATCTTTGTACGCCAAATTACGATCTGAACAGGATCGGTTAACAGATGTAAGCTTTGAGCAACTAAAGAGCACGACTTTTCTTTATCAGAAGTTGTATGAACTACAACTTCTGTGCAGTGACTTGAAGAAGTCACAAGAGGCTCTCGCGTCCTCTTACGAACGATTGGAGACTTCTTATAATACTCTTGACGAGAAAGTTGCAGCAGTTTTGGCCGGTATGGAGTCATGTCATAGGGAGAATAAAGAGAGAGACTGGAGCGATATCATGGATTTCATATTAGGAGAATATAACAAGTTGGATGATGTTGAAGATGTACAGCAGGATTTGACAACACCCGGTGAGCACATTCAATAGTCCGTGCGTCAGAAGTGCTGTAGAGGTTATATTATGAGGGATTGAGTTGATAGAATGGATTGAAAATCCATAAGAGAAGTGTATTAGATAGGCAGAAAGCTTATGGATTTTACATATCAGATATGCCAACAGAAAACAAAGTTTTTAGTCAAAAACAAGGAAGATTATTTTGCATTAAGTTTGCAGATGTATTGAACCATAAAAACAAACTATACAAATTACGAGATTTGGTAGATTGGTCTTCGCTAGAAGCTAGACCATTATCGGATGTGAAAATCAAGCAATTTGGTAGGTCACGTAAAGAGCATAGAGTGATGCTGGCTCTTGCAATGCTACAAGCGATGTACAATGGGTCAGATACATTCGCAGAAGAGGAGCTGAAGGAGAATATGTACTGGCAGTATTTCTGTGGATTTGAGTATGTACAGCAAGATGTGGATGTATCTGAAGCTACTATTCGTAGGTTTTGTGGTATTTTAGGTGAAGGAGGCTATAATGAGATTCTGAAAGAGCTTCTGCGTATAGGTCTGAAAGTCGGAGCGCTCAAAAAAAAAGACTTGGAGTCGGCGATTATAGATACGACAGTTCAGATTAAGAATGTGAAGCATCCACATGATGCATTGTTAATGGAAAAGGCAAGGAAGGAGGTTGTTAATCTTTGCAGGAAGCTGGGAATAGAGCTAAACGAGACATATGCGAAGTTTTTTAAGTACGGGATGATGAAGCTCTGGAAGTATAAGAAAGATAGCAAAGCGAAGGTAAGAGGTAAGATACTGAAAAGCATCAAAGTTCGTCTTGGTAGACTGCTTCGAATAGCGACAAGAGGTATAGAAGATAGAGGTCTGATACTAGAGGATAGTGCGAGAATTGTTCTGTCTAAAGCGCGTGATATTCATGCTCAGTCAGTGTTGAACAAAAGAGAGAAGGAGTTGTATAAACAAGACAAGAAGGTTATCTATAGCTTCCATGCACCTGAGGTAGCATGTATAGGGAAAGGTAAACTGAATAAGCCATACGAGTTTGGGAATAAAGTGTCTATAGCTGTGAGTGGTAGAGGTAACTTTGTAGTGGGAGTGAAATCATTCCACGACAATCCTTACGACGGTCACACACTTGAGCAGACTATATTAGCGGTGAAAGCGTTGGGGATTGAGCCAGGCAAGTATTTTGTAGATCTCGGGTATAGAGGAC
>NZ_SCFA01000107.1 GCF_004210275.1 Rickettsiales endosymbiont of Peranema trichophorum | reverse complement strand
GACTTTGTTCTTGCATCAATTCATCATGCTCTCGCCTAGAGCTATCAAACTCGTACATGCATTCCAATGCAGTATGAGTCAGTAAGCTGTATAGGTTCGTAAGCCTCCGATGATTTTGCTGCACCATCGGAGGCCGTCCAGTCAAGCGTGTAAGCTGAGGTCTTTATATCTGGATTAATATGTGGGAAAAAGACACAAAGTCTGTTCGAAGTAAGCTGCCATTGCTTAACAAGCATTATATACTTTTTCTTTACTCTTTGCAAGGACGAAAGAACAATCTTATATACGGCATCATCACAAGCAGACAACACGTGCCTTGGTTTTGATCACCTTGCCAACACCTGCTCCTCCCCCGAGTTTGACAGTTGATTTAGTGGAGAAGGCTGTTATACCTGGGTTTGAGGGGGTATCCACTACTCGAAGTGTACACTACAAGGTTTTTTGAGCTTTAGTGATCGTAGCAAAAGAGTTTGATTTGCAGTGTCTGCCCCATATAAAAAAACTTTGCGTCCCTTGGATGTCTATAACAGACCTATCCAGTCCTCTAACCGCATCACGTATCTCTTGTTCTGAAAGATGCCTGAGAGACATAAAGTTAATCTGTTCCTCAATGCATCTCTCAAAAATTAAACACATGAAATTCAATAAAATATGTCCACAGATGCGCTCAGAATTCCAATGAAATATAGGCCTTGTTTCAAAAAATGCTTCATGCTACGGAACGAGGACTCAATTTGCCAAAGTCCTCGATATGTACTGGCCACCGTGGCTGGTAGTAAAGTGGCATCGCTATAACTAATGAGATAAAAACGTCATAGCATCCGTCTCGTTCAATCCTCTCCAAATCCAATCCTTGAGGACGCTCCCCCTCCTCCATTTTCAGATATTTCTTTGCTCCACTGTTTTGATAAGATTGTGTCCTAGAACGTAAAGTTTTTGGCGTTCTTTTTCTGTTTAGGTTTGCCGGTTTTGTCACGATATGCTTTGACGATGGAAACGTAATTATTATTTTTGGCTTGAGTAGTGCGCCGAAACATAGAGGCAAGACAGAGTACATTACAAAAATATAACAGAAAACCCTCAAACCATACATCTTATCCCTCATCCTACACTTCTAGCTGTCAAACTCGGGAAATGTTCCTGGTAGAAAAACTGACGTAAAGGATAGTGAGTGGTTGCAGCAATTACATAGTTATGGATTACTAGAAGCTTCATTTATGCCTAATGATGAAATTTTGGTTTTGGAGTGCTAACAGCGCAAACGATTATCTCAGAAATGGGATTGGATATGAGCAAGTAGCCAACGGAGAAACATTTTGCATCTTGGTTAGGGCTTAGCCCAGCAAATAAGACCACAGGAGGGAAGGTGCTTAATACGAGAACGCGAAAGGTAGTGAATAGGGCATCTGAAGCGTTCAGAATGTCTGCCCACGCTGTTGGGGTAACTAAATCTGCGCTTGGAGCATATTTTCGAAGAATTAAGCAAAGGGCAGGAATACCAAAGACTATTACAGCGACAGCAAGTAAGCTAGCCTGGATTTTTTATCGTCTTATGAAGCATGGTCAGGAGTATATAGAGAAAGGCATGGATATTTACGAGAAACAATACGAAGAAAGGATAGTAAAGAATTTAGAGAAAAGTGCCAAGAAATTAGGGTTTGTCTTAATGAAGCAAATTGCAGAAATTTCAAGCTCTTAGCAGTGAGTCCCTTAGAAGAGGTTCATGCACCGTTTTGCGAAGAGGCTGGCGGACAAGTCCCGCCGGCCACACGGGCTCTAACACATGACACTAATCCTTGTATTGTGTCTGAGTCTCTGGTATCGATGGGTGTAGTCTAACAAAATGTAAAGTTAATCTATGCCAGTCAATTTTCATTCACAAAGCGATCAAGTTGTATCAACAGCCACACATCCATTGAGCGAAAAGCTCAAAAGCTTCTACAAGGCTCATGATGTGTTACCTAAGCTGATAGAGGATGATCATTTACCAATACAGAAGATAAAAGATTACTACGTCAAGCTTGAGATAATGCTGAATGCTGAATCTGACAGAGAGACTATAGAAGTGGCAAACATTTTCGACGCAGTAGAAGATCAAAAGGCAACTGAGCGAGTGTTAATAACAGCAGGAGCAGGTATGGGGAAGACAACGCTGCTCCATTACATAGCATACCAATGGGCTCGAAGTCAGCTCTTTTGTAAGAGATTTGATTACGTGTTCAGGGTAAAGCTAAAGACATTGACGTCAAGTGATTATCAACCTGACGATGTAGCACCGTTGGTGGAGTTGATATACCAGGATATGATGAGACAGTGTACGGACCTGGAAGATAGTGGTGTACAACTGGAGCGCATAAGTCGTCAAGAGTTAAGAAGTGTTTTAGAAGATAAGGAACTCAGTAGTAAAACACTGTTGTTGCTGGATGGTTATGACGAGGTAGTACACTTAACAGAAGAGCATAAGCTGAGATTGGTATTGAAGGATGTATTTAAATACGAGAACGTGTTGCTGACGTCAAGACCAAATGCATTATCTGATAGAATGCTTGCTAATTTTGGGAGAAGAATAGAAGGCAAGGGTTTAGAAGAATCTAGAGTAATTGAGTACATCAACAAGTACTTTGACTATCAAAGCGAAGTGGGAGGAGTAGAGCAGAATGGTGTGAGGCACAAGCTATTGGAGCTATATCGTAGTAATCAGTCGTTAAGAGCAGCATTGAAGATACCTATCAACACAGTGATAGTGTGTTTGATGAGCGGTGATCCAGATGTAATGGGTTTGGTAGGTATAGAGTTTAATTTGGGGGGATTGTATGAAGGAATGGTTGCGTGGTTAAGCAAAAGATACTTGCATAAAACAGTAGGTGGAGGGTTGTGTGATACGGGAGAAGCTGAAGAAGCACAGAAGGTGGTACTAAGTATTTTAGAAAGACTAAGCTACGAGAGTTTTAAGAATGACAAGCTAGTAGTAGAAGGACGAGAACTCGAGTGGATCGTGGGGAATGTAAAAGAACAGAGTCCTATATCGATTAGGGGTATGTATCAATATGGGTTACTGAGGAGTGACAGTATTGGTGTACGTGAGTATTCAGCACAAGAGTGGCATAAAAAGCAGTATGAATTTGTACATTTAAGTTTTCAGGAATGGTTAGTTGCGCATTGCTTGAAGGGTAAGCTATTAGAAGAAGGAGCAGAGGGCCAAGAAGCAACAGAGTTCATATCGAACCACAGGAACGAGCCAAAATGCTTAATGATGTTGAAGTTTTTGTCTGGATTGGTAGCGAACGAGAGGAGCGATAGAGCAGAATTGCTTGTGATAAGATTTTGGGATGCTGTGTTATGTAATGTGGACGGAGTATTGGAGTGTGATGGAGTGGCGAGAGTGAAGTTGCTAATGCACATATTAGGACAAGCAAAGGTACAAGGTTTGGTTGACGCTAGAATACCAAATCTTGACAGAATCGTCGAACTAATAGACGAGGAAGTATGTGGTAATGTATTTGAGTGGGGGGAAGAAATATGTAGCAGCTCTTATCTATCGGACGAGATGAAGAGGAGGTTGATTAAACCGCTAGCGGATTGGAAGGGGCAAGATGATAGAGATTTGAAAGTATCTCTGGATGTAATAGAGCAGACATTAGATAAGTTAATAGGAGAAGGTGGACGTATATTGGAAGCATGTCATATCTTATTGTGTTCGGACGGAGACCTGCAGATTAAGAAAAGGGCGATCAAGGTATCGGCAGGCGCTATAGGGGTATTGGGGAGCAATGCAAACTCTGGTACTGTACTAGATGTAATTGAGAAGATAGTTAGTTACGTAAATGATCATAGATTGAATAAAGAGATCTCTAGTACATTAGTGGAGATATCTAGAGTTGATAGATTGTACAGTGAGAAGATACTTGTGGAAGTGATCGGTGCTGCAAGAGTATGGGATTACACAGGCCGCAAGATTGCAGTGGAAGTGATAGAGGGAGTAACATTATGGATAAATATTGAAGTAAAGGTAAGAGCGATCAAAGAGCTTGTGGCCATATTGAAAGAGCGTAGTATCAGCGGATTTGTGACAGCGGGGATATGCAGTATAGCATCAACGGGAGGCGAGGTAGTGAAGACGGAAGCTCTTCGAGTATTGTCTCCTCTGTTAGAAAACGAAAATGAATATGTTCGGATCTCTGCAATGGAAGTAGTATTTAAGATAATGTCAGCGAGAGATATCCGCATAGGAGTGAAGCTGGAAGTGCTGCAATACATGGTTACACTTTTGAATGACGAAAGTGATTATATTCGTCTCTGCGCGGTAGTAGGGATAGGCGAAATATATTCTGGAGAAGACATTCCTATAGCAACAAAAGTAGACATCGTGCGTAGTCTGATACCAGTTTTGGATGATGGATGTGCTAGTAGTGCAGCTATGCAAGTGATTAGTAAAATAAGCTCAGTTGTGAATGTACTGACGGAGGTACAGTTAGAGGTGAGCAGAGCACTTATGGATGTATTAAGAAATGGCAATTGTAGGTGTCGTGAATCTGCAGTGGGAATCATAGGTAGGATAGGTGTTGTGTGTAATATACCTATTAGTGTCAGAGTGAGCATCATTCAGGCATTGCTTACTCTTTTGGAGGAGAGTGAGGCAAGTATGCGGAATTCTGTTGCAGAAGTGGTGTGGAAGGTATCCTCGGGACAAGACGTACCTCCGATGATCAAGTTGGCAGTGATTCGAGGCTTCATACCTCTTTTGAAGGACGAGAATGAATGTACCAAAGTTCATGCGGTGTTAGGGATAGGTGAAATGGCTTCAGGAGAAGACATACCAGTAGGAGTAAGGATAAGAGCATTAAACATGTTGATACCGCTCCTGAAAGATGTAAATACTGGTTGTCATAGAGCTGTAGTAATAACGATAGGTAGGATAGGTTCGATATCGGATGTGCCTGTTAGTGTGAGGGTGAAAGCCATTCGAGCCCTTATTGCTATTATAAAGGAAAGGGGGACATATGTGGTGGAGGCGACGTGGAAGGTGATCATGGGTGGGGATGTGCCTGTAGCAGTAAAATTGGAAGTGATTCAAGGTCTTATACCTCTCCTTCAGAACGAAAACGAATATACCAGGATGTATGCGATGCTAGAGATAGGTGAGATTGTTGCTGGAGAGGATATTCCTATGGGAGTACAAGTAGACGTTGTGTACAGTCTTATATCTTTTTTAAAGGATGTGTTTGCTAATGATTTAGCGGTGGAAATAATGGTAAAGATAGTGAAGGAGAGTAATATATCTATGGGAGTACGCGTAGAGATTGTGAATAGTCTAGTAGATGTTTTGAGGTACAATGATAGGAGATCTCACAAGTTAGCTCTTGAAGCTATAATGAAGATAGGATCGGGTGAGAACGTATCGGCAGAAGTAAAGGTTAAGACGCTCAAACTGCTTATAGAATTGTTGAGAGAATGTGATAGTACTCTGAGTGCGCATATCACAGACAGGATAATGTTGTTGGTCCTAGAAGAATGCATACCTATAGAGATGAATGTAGAAGTGGTCAGAGTACTCATTTCTTTCTTGGATGTGAAGCATGGATCAGTCTGTTGGTCTGGAGTAGAAGTGATATGTGGTATAGCCGCAGCAGGGAAGATGCCTCTAGAAGTAAAGTTCGAGGCGATCCGTGCTCTTGCTCTTGTAGGGAGTGGCTGCGATGATAATAGTTGGTATGTGAAGAAGGTGATTGATTCTATTATCGAGTCTGTGGAGTCTGTGAATGAGTTATTAGAACTACGAACAAAAGAATTAGTAAAGATGGATGTAGTGGAGAATAGCATTATAAGAAGATTGGCCAGCATGTTATCAAATGGATCAGTTTTAAAGGGCGATATACGGATCTTGATTCCGATGTTGAAGATTATTGAGAGTGATCTAGAGGATGTGACAACGGACAGGAATGTGGTGATAGAAAAGGCAAAGGAAAGTTTATATGCGATTGTGATGCCGGAGTATATAAGTGCAGCCACCACGATGGTGTTACAAGAAGGTATTGGGAATATACTAGCATTATCTAGTGAGAGTAAGAATTTTGTGAGACGATTGATGTATGAGGTACTGGGAGATGGTAGGATTGAAGGAAATGAGATAGAGTTGGTAGAGCAGTGTGTGGAATACAATGTGGCGACTATCTCTAAGGATTGTGACGGTGTTGTAGTGGATGGATTGCTGTATCGCATTAATGATGGAGTGAGTCAATGTGAGCTACGTAATATAGTGCAAAGGGTCCATGACAGAAAGGTAGACTTAGTTGTGCAATGTGACCGTGACGGATTTGGGAATGATAAGGTTGTGGTCAAAGATGAGATACAGCGAGTGGTAAAGAGTGGGGTTGGAATAAAAGAGCAAAGGTTAGTATTGGGTACACTACGTGATGGTATAAACTTGAATAATGACGTGAGCGCTAGGTACTGGTATAATCTAGAGGACGGAATAAAAGTATTGTTGTCGATAAGGGAGAAGCAGCTGAGCTATAATATGGTAAATATACCTGAAGAGGGTTATCAGGCATATATGGAAACGAAAGAGAGAATTTTCGTATCCGCTCCGTATCATACATGCGACTTGGAGGATAATTTGGTGTATGATATCAAAATCATTACTGGGACACATGAGGTACAGGAGTTGAACCAGGAATGGGTGCACAGACCGGAGATGATGGTAATATCACTATTACATGGGTTACACTGGAAATGCCTCAAAATGAACATAGATTATGACAGCAAAAGCATCAATGTATTGTACGATGATCCATACGGGAAGGAGATTGACGACGTACTAGATTCTAGGATTACAAAAGCGGTAAAAGAAGGGGGCAAACTATTGTTTGGCGGTAGAGTGAGGACTGTGACACTAGATTCGAAAGAAGTGGATCAGCAAGGTCTATCGTTAGGTAATGGTTATGACTGCGGTCCTATAGTGTTTAGCAATATAAGAAATTATGTGTCAAACAGGGACTATACCATAAGAAGTGTCGAAAAAATAGGGCACAGAGGACAGGTGCTTGAAATGAGGGAGAGAGATATGAGTGATTATGGTGAGGTATCTGACGTATTAATAGATGAGCAGTTAAAAGTGATAAGAGAGAAAATTAAGAGTGGTTTAGCGAAGAAAGCGCAATGGGAATCTGTGGTAGAAGGGCTGCCAGGGCATGATTTAGTACCTGAAGTAGTGGAGATGTTATTGATTATGCTAGAGGAGAAGCATAAAGCGGAAGGAAGAGTGGAAGAGCAATACACCGCAGAGGATGTGCTTGAAATGTATGGATTGCTATTTGGTACGAACACGGAGGTTTACATAGTAAGGCAGTCATATGGTAGCAATGCACAAAAGCTAATTGCGTCCTCTCTTGGAATGGATCTGCTGTATGCAGCCCACGAGGTAGGAGGGAGTATACTGCATGATGCGTTGTTGGATGTAATGTACGAGGAAGAGCAAGCACTAGCTTTATTAAGTAGAGCAAGGGAGATAGGAAGTAGAGAGTTGGTGCTTGAGATAATGGGAGCTGTGGAAGCATCAAGAGATATTGATATATTGGTCATACCATATATTCCAGAATCATCACTGGCACTTATTAGCGTTGAAGGAGAGCAAGGTCAGGTTGCGTCTGCTATTGGTAGAGATTATATGAATGCTGGTCAAAGAAGCATGATATCAAGGGTTATTGATGCTGTGATGAATCGACTTAACAACAAGCTAGATTTT
>NZ_SCFA01000078.1 GCF_004210275.1 Rickettsiales endosymbiont of Peranema trichophorum | reverse complement strand
AACAAAGAAGTGAGCTTTGTGTACGATGACATAGTAGATGATTGGTTTAGCGAGGCAATAAGCATAGAGTCATACGACAGCTTTGTAAGAAGCTTGGTGGATGGAGACATGGAAAAGTTTGAGATGTACATCACAAGCTACATAATGCAAAGTGGGAGCTACTTTGACTTTAATAAGAACACACCAGAACAAGTCTTTCATGTGTTTATATTGGGTCTAGTTGTAGGATTGAGAGGAGAGTACTACATACGCTCCAATCAAGAGTCAGGGCTTGGAAGATTTGATGTAGTAATGTTGCCAAAGCAGAGTGGGAGAGCTGGTATTTTGCTGGAGTTCAAGGCAACGGATGACCCAAAGAAGCTGAAGGCAAAGGCAAAAGAAGGCCTAAAACAAGTGAAGGACAAGCAGTATCTTGAGCTTTTTAAACAGAACGGAGTGAAGGAAGTGGTGGCGATAGGACTTGCGTTCTCTGGAAAACAGATGTCTTTGATGAGTGAGAAGGTCCTATTGGAACACAAATAAGAGGCAATGTGAAATTATGAAATACAAACTACCGGTAGGAGTCAGCGATTTTAAAAAGATAGCAACAGGCAATTATGTCTTTACGGACAAGACGCTGTTGATCAAGGAAGTAATGGAGGATGGTGCTGATATTATACTTGTCACCAGGCCAAGGAGGTTTGGCAAGACGCTTAACCTGTCGATGCTTTACTACTTTTTGGACCATAGCCAGCCAAAGAGTGAGAATTTATTTGAGAAGCTGAACATAGGCCAGGACAAAGCATTTTGTGAGGAGCATCAGAATCAATATCCAGTGATATTCATATCGTTCAAGGATGTGAAGCAGTCTACATACCGAGGAGCATACGAGGATATTGTATGTCTTATTATGGAGCTGTATGAAGTACACAGGTATTTACTTGAAGTGGATGGATTGCTATCAGATAGTGAGGCAAGGATCTTTAAGGCATTAATGAACAGAGAAGGCAAGCCATCTGACATAAAGTCAGCACTTAGGCGGTTGTGCCTGTATATGTATAGGAAGTATGAGAAGAACCCAATTATATTGATAGACGAGTACGACACACCGATACAAGAAGCTTACCTGCACAAATACTACGAGAAGATGGTAGAGCTAATGCGGGGCATATTGGGGCAGGCATTAAAGGATAACAGTTACTTAACAAAGGCTGTAGTCACAGGAATAACGCGTATCTCTCAGGAGAGTTTGTTTTCTGGATTAAACAACATAGAGGTATACTCGTTATTGAGAGAAGACTATGGGCAATACTTTGGGTTTACCGAAGAGGAGGTTCTCAAATTGCTGGAAGAAACGAAGCAAGGAGTATCGCTTGATGCAATCAAGGAATGGTACAATGGTTATCAAATAGGGAAGCATGTATTGTACAATCCCTGGTCTATCATCAAATGTTTAAAGAATCACGGTCAATTAGAGGAATACTGGGTGAATACGTCAGGCAACGGATTGATAGGGGATCTGTTGAAGAGTGCAGGAGGAGAAGTCAAGAGAGAGTTTGAAGAGCTCTTGCAGGGGAAGGTGATAACACAACCATTATGTGAGAACCTAGTGTTACCGGAAATAGAAGAGAGACCTGAAGCATTGTGGAGTTTATTGGTATATGCTGGATATTTGAAGGTTCTGAACCGTAGACTGGAAGAAGAAACGATAGCGGAGTTGTGTATACCAAACAAGGAGGTAAGCTTTGTGTACAGCAGAGCGATCAAGAGATGGTTTACAAAAGCAACCATACCCGGCTCATACGATAGCTTTGTGAGAAGCTTGATGGATGGAGATATGGAGAAGTTTGAGATGTACATCACAAGCTATATAATGCAAAGCGGCAGTTATTTTGACTTTAATAAGAACACGCCTGAGCAAGTATTTCATGTGTTTATATTAGGGCTAGTAGTGGGGTTAAGGGGAGAATATTACATACGCTCCAATCAAGAGTCGGGGCTTGGAAGATTTGACGTAGTGATGCTCCCGAAGCAGAGTGGAAGGGCTGGCATACTACTGGAGTTTAAAGCAACAGACGATCCGAAGAAGCTGAAGGCAAAGGCAAAAGAAGGCCTAAAGCAGGTAAAGGATAATCAATATCTGGAGCTATTTAGACAGAACGGAGTGAAGGAAGTACTGGCGATAGGGCTTGCGTTTTGTGGGAAGCAGGTGAGTTTGGTGAATGAAAAGGTTGTGGTTTAACTGAGAGGTTCATGGGTTATCTGTTCAGGTTTGTCACACAGTGTGTACACGAGTTGAGACCTTGTTGTGGAGGGTTTCTGGCCGTTTGTGCACACAGCGTGTTAACAAAAGAGATGTTCGTGTGCACATTGTGTACACAACCTATACGCCTTGATTTTAGTGCTCTCGAGGCAGGATGCACTAGGAGTGCGTAGGGGGTGTGCTCCAGTTTTGAAAAAAAGATCGCCTGTAAACGGCTATGCCGTTAGCTTTTTTGTTGAAGGTTATTTATAGCTATGATAGATCCGTTGAGGTAATGGCAATAAAAGCCTATCTGGCGCTTAAAGATGTATCAAAACAACCGTGACACTTGCAGAAAATTTGAGACAATACAAAAAGGTGGTGTGTTTTACTGAGATTGATGCTTCAACTAAGAGTAAAAGTCTTAAATAATGAAAGGGGAGGATATTGTATAAATTGGTATACACAACATGGATACAAAACTTACAAAGACTAAACGCTTAGTTGTGGTGCGTCCTATATTGTGTTAAACTGATAGTAGTGTCGCTCTAAAAGTAGGAAAGTATGCCAGTTAAGGAAGGAAGACGGGGAAAAGGTAGCAGTGCTCGCCGATACGGTAGGACACAGAATTGGGTCCCTGTCACGCCAGCCGAACCAATAAGCACACCACTCCTGGGCCTAAGTGGACGAGAGCTAAATGTGCAACAGACTAGGTACGATTCCCTAAGCACGCTTTTCAGTGTTTCCGATGTTTGTGCAGCTGTTATGTTGGATATGCCAAGTAAACAGATGTATATTGCCATGAATGGCGATGTGGGGACTGATAATATTGCTGTAAAGGAATGCCTATCGTATATACGAGATATCTGTAGCTTAGCATCAAAACATTATGGTGATTTGCAGTCTCACATAGAGTCTCGCCCAGATGATCGTCCATCGGATGATTTCAGAATACAGATGAAAAGCAAAGTAGATGCTTTTGCAAACAAATCACTTGAGACATGGAAAGCCTGTATAAGAAAAACACGGTTTGAGCGGGGCGCACAGTATATAGAACCAGAGAGTGATGATGTCACCAATAAGTCTGTGGAAATACACCGTGCAGTAGAAAAGGTAACGGATTCTATTATTTTACACTATAGTAGGCCAGAACATGTTGCTAGTTTTACTAATGATATGATAGAGATCTTAGAGTCTGATGACCACGTTAAATTGATAGGAGGAGCACCCAGAGGGTCAGCTACTAGATCAGTTAAAGAAGAACATGCAGAATTGAAGTTAGTGGATGTCATAATGTCCAGAGTATTTGTTAGTATACTGCGTGAAGAAACAATAGAGAGGGATCTCAGCTATTACATTGGTGTATCAAAATCATGTTGTCTTACCTGTAGGATAGTCATTCAAGCTGTGAACGAGACACTAAGGGAGGAGTTAGGGGTACAAAATATTGTTGATGTAAGAGAACCGAATCCAAAGATCATAGTGCATGAGCCATTTCCTGCTGGGATACCAGAATTTTTAGCAGAGGGAGGGGCTCAGATGATTGTGAACATTAAGCAAAAGATCAAAGATAAGATTGTTCAAAAAGCTCTAGGATCGGGAGCAAGGATTTGGGATGGTGTGGAGGAATTTGAGAATATCTTTACTGTTACGTCACCTGTAAACATTATACCTCCCGCTCTTCAGGTACGCAAGAGATCTATGTCAGACCCTCAACTATTCAAGACCACAATTAGTACATCAGGTGCCGGTTATTCAGCTGGTAGCCATACTACAGCACTTTTCAATCGTGATCAAAAAGAACAAAATCCAGGAATAGGAAGAACATGAATTTTATTATCATTTTGAGTTATGAAGTATATAATGTTCGAATCGAATGAATAAATAAACAAAAACTAAAGAACCTTCATGTTACGCAACGCCATCTTATTCTTAATAGAAGCTGCTTCAGGTGATATTAGTGGAATGCAAGAACGGCTTGAGAGCGGTGTTGACATCAATGTTGCTGACAGTAGCTGTGGGGAGACAGCTTTGCATAAAGTTGCGAGGGTGGGCAATACTGAGGCAGGTGAATTTTTGTTGCAACATTCAGACATAGTAATTGATGCCATTGATGATAAATTTGGTAGCACACCTTTACATTTGTCAGTTTTAAATGGTAAATTTGAAATGACAGAAATGCTACTTGAATATGGTGCCTCACCAGGGATACAAGATAAGTCTGGACATATCCCGTTGTATTGGGCAGCTAGTGAGGGGAATGAGAATATGGTCATCTTGTTATTAGAGTATCAGTCACCTGTAGATGTAGCATCAGCGGAAGGTCTCACTCCTCTTGGAATAGCCGTAAGAAACTGGGAGTATAGTACATGTTCGAAGCTGTTACAGTACGGAGCAAATTCGATATTGTGTGGCATAGATGCTAGTATGAATAGTGAGTTTATGGATGCAGCAAGGATAGCAAACGATGTATTGGTACACAATAGGAATAGCATACTAAAAACTGTGTGCTATAGTGTTGCTTTGTCAAAACAATGTATACCATTTGAGATAGTAAGAGTAATCACAGATTATTACTCTGATTGTTATTTTTGGACGAAATTTGATACACAAACAGTTGAGGCATTGCAAGGGGTAGTGTTTCCCAAACAAATGCAGATCCCTAGCATCATCAGCAGCAACGAAGAAAAGAATATGGGGTCATCAAATGCAATTGCAGAAGTGGTAGTTAGTGATGATAGAACAGATACGGAATGCAGTGCAGCTCTATCTACAGATACCAACGTTGATTCTAACGCTGACCAAGAAGAGATAATTGTTGAAGATGCTAGCTTACAAAGACGGAGCAATATTAATGGTGTCGCAAGGGAAGAGATAAGCACTATGGTGTTGAGAGATATATTGGAATGGGTAGGCAGGTTACCTGTCTGGCTTCAGCAATATATGGTACATTTTCACATAATAGATAGGTTGCTTGAGTTAGCAGATACAGACGTTTCGATTAATCTTATAGGGAGTCGTGACAATTTTGAAACCCAGAAGATGTTACTTAATAGAGAAGAGATAATTGGAGAAGATAGCGAACATGCAATGCTCGCTGATTATATCGCAGAATACAAAGCTTATGTTGATGGACCAATAGTGGATACATTTTTCAGTGATTTGATACCAAGTATGATGATTCATGAGTATAATTGTCACCTATGAACTTTAAGGTTTTGCAAATGTCATCAATGACCATACCATGCTCGTGGTGCATCTTCTTTGCAGTTAAGACTTTTGGCGCATTTTACCTTGATGGATTGTTGTAGAGTGGAGGAGTTTTCTGTGTTTGGGTGTGATTTGGGCGCTAAGATGTAGCCATGGGCTTGAAAAACATTATCTTGTCCATCCGTCATGTATGATAAGAAAAGCAAACAAAGAGTTTGCAAAGAGCCTTTAAGAAGATAAGCTGTTTTTGAAGGCTGGAAGAGGAGATTCTGGCGTCCGTCATAGATTTTGAATCTGTACTTTTGATAAGAACCCTCTTCCACATTGCCTAAAAGCTGAACGGTATCTTAGAAAAGCAAAAATTGCTTATTCTGTATTGACATGGCTAGCTTATAGCAATGGTACTTCATAATTTCTTATTGATCAACTAATTAAGGGTCCATATAGGGGAGGACATAGGATTGGGACAAAATAGTACGCTAAGGACGAATATTATCAACTCAATCCCTCCTAAAATAACCTCCCCAGCAATCCTGACGGGGAGTGGATTCTAGTTTGAAGTGCAACAAAGCATCAGTAGTGTTGATTTTATTAGCTAAATGTTAGAGAATGATGGAAGTCATGATTAAAAACATAAAATCAAAAGAACATTATATGAAACCAAAGCAACTGAACATAAAGATGACACACGCTGAGTTTGAAGAAATATGCAATGGTCTGAACAATGGCAATGTGGAAGAAGCTATAGCAGCTTTTATAAGTAGCTACAGGGAGCAAGAGCTATCGCGAGACGATGTGTTAAGCTTAACGTTAAATAAAGCTGTGATTTATGGCGAACCAGATATAGTGGAAAAGATTTTGTCTACGCCACATGCTGAGAGTATACTGACGCCAATAATAGGCTCATACGACAGTGTTATTCGTAAGATCTTTGCTCACGAAAGAACTGATGAGATGGTAAGAAAGACAGATGGTAGTGTGTTTGGGGCTGTGTTAGAATACCTGAAACATAACAGAGACATACCATTGGTAGACTTGGAGGGTGAAGATTTTGCAAGTATGTACTATATGCTAAAGTTACCAAGATGGGAGGTAACGCTAGACGATAGGTGGTGGTATATAAGAAAATATTTTTTGGATTCTTTATATACAAAAGATTCGCTTGATAAACTTGATAGGAGTCTATACACAGAGTTTAGTAGAGCAGAATATTTGAAGGAGTATGGGGAGCAACAAAAGAAGGGGATGCTGAAATTGCAGAATAAAGTAGAAGAAGATGATGATGATGGTCCAGAGGGTGGGGGTGCTGGGGAGAATAATAGCGGTGTGGATCGGGGAGTGCAAACTATAGCGACGAATAATAGCCCCAGTATAAGGAATCAAGAAGCCAGCGATGGTATGAGTGAAGAGGTTGTAGTGTATGGAAGTTCTAGAGATTGTAGAGTTGATAGAAATGATGGCGGTATTGATGTTATAGCTGAGGTACTTAATAACTTACTCGGTTGGATTGAGGAGCTGCCGGTATGGTTGCAAGAACATGTAATGGAAAGGCACTCAGTGGAGAGAGCCTTGGAGTATGTAAAAAGCTGTAGCAACGGGTTATTATTTAAATTATTTGAGGAAGGTGTTGATGGTACTGGTAAGAATGATGAAAGTACAGTTATGGATACATGGGAGTTGGTAAGGGCTGATTATGTTGCGAGTCATGGGCCTGATGTTGAAACTGTGAATGGTTATGCTATACCGAACCAGATCTTAGGAGGAATGAGCGGCATGGTGAATGTTCTATGTGGTGATAGTATAGGGATAGAGGAAGTGTATGATACAGTGGGCTATGAAGATATGAGTATTTAGGAGGGTTTGGTAACAGCGCAGTAAGCATTCTAAAGAATCCCATACTGGAGAAGTGCTGTGCTAATACTACAAGAGGGGGGAGATGGTAGCAGAATATAACATACTGGCTAGGGAGAATGTATACGATAACAGAGATAGTATATTTCACGGAAGCAAAAGCGCTGCTGCAAGGAAGGGCAATGAGGAAGCTCCATTGTGTCTTGGTACAGGCAGTGATCATGAGGCTCTTGATTTAGAAATTAGCATTAGGGGGAGAGTGCTAGCGCTCAACGCGATCGCTAGTGCGTTGTCTTCAGAACCCTATACGTCAGTAACTGAGGTTCATGATCATGCAAGTAGTCCATTATGTGTGGTGCTTGGGGATCCAGATGGGAAGCTAGAGAATCTAGATACAATAGTTAACCCCAATTTGATATAAGGATGAGTTAGAAATGGTGTAAAGAGAGAGTTGCAGATGGAAAGGAATGGGAGTAAGCTTATCTTTTTAACCCAAATTAAACAGGTAGTCTATGTTCCCATTCCTCACTGACATCTTCTGTCATATTGATGATTTTTGCAACACCTTTGGAGAAAAAAATAAGAGATTTGGTTTGCCTAACCCAAATAAAAAACGCAATAAGCCTTGTAGAATGGCTCTTTCAGAGGTTATGACAATATTAGTCTTATTTCACATGAGCAACCACAGAACCTTTAAACACTTCTATATACACTATGTTCTTAAAGACCTTCGCTCTTGTTTTCCACAGGCTGTAAGTTAC
>NZ_SCFA01000018.1 GCF_004210275.1 Rickettsiales endosymbiont of Peranema trichophorum | reverse complement strand
CAGCCTAATAGTCCAAATACAGCAATTCATGGATGTGGGAATGGGTGTTGGTATAGTGATTCACGGATTAGCAAGCCTGATGATTGGTGAGTCAATTATAGGCAATACCACCATACCGAAACAACTAGTGGCTCCTATTATTGGTGCACTTATTTACCAACAAATTCAAGGTGCAGCATTATCTTTTGGCCTCGCCCCATCAGATTTAAAATTTTTTACTGGAAGCATAGTTTTGATTGTGCTTGCAATGCAAAAAGGAGCCAAGAATGTTAGCTGATAAATTCATTCTACCGGAATGTAAAGTCTATATGTGCGGCCATTCTTTGGGTCCAAGCACTAAGGCAACTGCAGCAGCAGTCAATACAGTCTTGCAGGACTTCGCATTACATGGAGTTAGCAGTTGGAATAAAAGTGGTTGGATTGATTTGCCATTTATATTAGGCGAAAAAATAGCTGAGCTTGTTGGGGCAAATCCTGATGAGGTTGTTGTGTGCGATTCTACAGTTGTCAATCTTTTTAAAGTTTTAAAAGCGGCTATGAGTTTGCAAAGTAGAGGTAATATTATTCTTACTACTAACAATAATTTCCCAGCTGATTTGTATATTGCGGAAGGCATAGCCGAGGTTAAATATGTGAGGGATAATGAGCTGTATCAAAATATAGATGATACTGTTGCTGTACTTATGCTCACTCACGTTAATTATAGAGATTCTAGTGTGCTAGCAATGAAAGATATTAATGAATATGCACATCAACATGGTATTCTGACGGTATGGGATTTGTCGCACAGCATAGGAATAGTACCGCTAAATTTAGAAAATAGCAGTGTAGATTTCGCAGTAGGTTGCACATATAAATATCTAAGTGGAGGTCCTGGAAGCCCAGCATTTATATATGCCAATAGAAAACACCATGTGCTGATGCAAAGTGCAATTCAAGGATGGATGGGGCATGATCGACCACTTGCTTTTGAGAGTGAGTATGCATCCTCCGGTGTACGAAAATTTATAAGCGGAACTCCAGCCATATTAAGTATGAAAGCCTTAGAAGCTGCTTTGGAAGTATTTGATAAGGAAGTAATAGATAAGGCTTATTCTATCACCAAAAAATACAGTATTATCTTAATCAAATCTATGAAGGATTTTGGCATGGAGGTCTATGCTCCGCAAAACAGAGGTGGGCATGTTGCTTTCACCCATAAGCATGGATACGCATTCTCACGTGCACTTATAGATGCAGGATTTATCTGCGATTACCGCGCGCCAGATCTAGTACGGTTATGTGTGAATCCGCTGTATATTTCGCTGGACGACATAGAAGCTTGTATTGAGCAAATGCGATTCATTATGGAAAATGCTTGGTATTTAAAGTCAGAATATAATCAGATGCAGAAGGTGACATGATCAAAAAATTGCTAAATTTAGAAAATTTAACCCAAACAGAAGCTTATGAACTATTCGCTGAATTTGACCAATATACTCAAGAAAAGCAAGCTTCTATTCTTGCATTACTCAGAGCTAAAAATGAAACAACTGAGGAAATATTGGGCGCATTGCAATATTTTGGCCAGTACTCAACAAATATAATGCATGATTTTGAAGTGGTAGATATTGTTGGTACTGGAGGGGATGGTGTTGGTACGTTCAATATTTCAACAGCTGCAAGCATTGTGATTGCAAGTGGTGGAGTTTTTGTTGCAAAGCATGGTGGCAGGAGCGCAACCAGCAAATCCGGAAGTCAGGATGTTATAGAGGCACTTGGTATACAAATACCAAAAACAGCAGAAGAAGTCCTCCAATATTTGCGCGAAATAAATTATGCGTACCTATGGGCACCATTGTTTAATGAGGCAATCAAAAAATATGGATCATTACGGCAAAAACTTGGCTTTCCTACCATCTTCAATATATTGGGCCCGCTACTTAGTCCTATGCACACAAAAAGAGGTGTCATAGGTGTATACCGTAGAGATTTAATGCAGAAAGTGGCAGAAGTGTTAATAACACAAGGCGTTAATCACGCCTTAGTTGTGCATTCAGATGATGGATTAGATGAAATCAGCATCAGCAGTAATACTCATGTAATTGAGATTAAAGGTATATCTACAAAAGAATATGACCTCAATCCTGATGATTTTGGTGTTTCTAAAGCACCACTTTCTGACGTAAGAGGGGGGAATGCTCTTGAGAACGCAACCATTATTTGTGACATACTATCTGGCGCAATTAATGGTCCTAAATTAGATATAGTACTTCTAAATGCTGCAGCCGGCCTATATGTTTCTGGAAAATCCACCAGTATCGCAGATGGTATATTGCTAGCTAAGGACGCCCTAAAACAAGGCAAAGCTACTAGGTTATTAAATAAAATTAAAGGTTCAATATGAATGTAAATTTTTTAGAAAAAATTAGATCGCATGTCGAAAGAAGGGTTGAGGTAATCCCTGATAGCCTCATGGAAATGGCGAAGGCAAATACACTGGATTTCTGCAAGATATTCACTACACCTTCGAAACCTGTCATTATTAGCGAGATAAAATTTGCCAGTCCTTCTCAGGGTCAAATATATCAAGGTCAGTTAAACCACGTTGATATTGCCTCAAGTTATATTACTGCAGGTGCTGTAGCTCTTTCAGTGTTAGCTGAGCCTGATTACTTCAAAGGTAATATAGATTTCATTAAAGATATCAGAGCCGTGTGCCCTGAATCGCATATATTACTCAAAGATTTTGTTCTAAGCAAAAAACAGATCGTACGTGGGGCTTTGTATGGCGCTAATGCAGTATTGCTTATTGTAGCCTTCTTGAATAAAGATTTATTAAAAGAGCTTTATGACTATTCTCTACATTTAGGGCTTACGCCTATTATAGAAGTGCATGATGCTTTGGAATTGGAACAAGCTTTGCAGGTTTCACCTAATATTATCGGGATTAATAATCGGAATCTACAAACATTAGAAATAAGTTTGGATACTGCTCGGCACTTGATAAAGCACATTCCAGATCATTGTTATGTTATATGCGAAAGCGGTATAGACAGTGCTGTGCAAATTCAAGAAATGATGGATATTGGATTTGATGGATTTCTAATCGGCTCAATGTTGATGAGGCATGAAAATCCTGGCATGGAACTACAAAAATTGATATCTGAAGTACGTAATGAAAGCTAAAATTTGTGGAATCACTAATCTAGAAGATGCACTACTTGCTGCGAATAATGGCGCATGGGCGATTGGATTTAATTTTTATAAACATTCGCCACGTTATGTTCCGCTTAAAAAAGCGAGGGAAATTTCGTCGCAATTGCCGCGAGATATTATCAAAGTTGGTGTTCTGATCGATTATTCAAAAGAAGAAGCGTTGGATGTATCAGAGTTTCTCGACCTAGTACAAATATATCAACAAGACTCTTCATCATTTTTTGAGAAAAAACGAATCATATTAGCTTTGCAAGCCTCATCTAAAGATGAATTACCCACAAGCTCAATATTGCAACAATATGGTTTTATATTACTCGATGCCCCGAAACAGGAAGATGGGTTGCGTGGAGGCACTGGAAGGCTTGCTAATTGGGATTTGGCGAAAGAGCTTACCAGAGATTATAAGCTTATTTTAGCAGGTGGGCTAAATAACTTAAATGTTGAGACAGCCATAAAATGTGTACAGCCGTTTGCAGTCGACGTAGCAAGCGGGGTTGAAGAGCGGCCTGGAAGTAAAAGCCCAGTAGAAGTAAAGAATTTTTTAATTAGGTGTAAAAATGTCAAATAAAAAAGGATATTTCGGAGAGTATGGAGGTGCTTACGCTCCTGAAACATTAATGGCGCCACTTGCAGAATTGGAAGCTGCATATCTAAAGCTTCAACATGAAGCAACTTTTAAGCAAGAGTTACAAGATTTGCTTACTCACTTTGTAGGAAGGCCAACGCCATTATACTTTGCAAAAAGTCTAACCCAGCACCTGGGTGGTCCGCAAATATATCTAAAACGTGAGGATTTAACCCATACTGGTGCGCATAAAATCAACAATACAGTTGGCCAAGGACTACTTGCAAAACATATGGGTAAACGCAGGCTGATAGCGGAGACCGGGGCAGGGCAGCATGGAGTTGCAACAGCAACTATAGCAAGCTTACTTGGTATGGAATGTGTTGTTTATATGGGAGCTGTGGATGTCAAGCGGCAGCACCTTAATGTAGTACGCATGCAAATATTGGGAGCCCAAGTGCGAGCAGTGCATAATGGATCTAAAACCCTTAAGGATGCAACTTCTGAGGCGATGCGCGATTGGGTTACTAATATCAAAGATAGCTACTATGTTCTAGGTTCAGTACTAGGGCCTCATCCTTATCCTACAATAGTGCGAGATTTTCAAAGAATTATTGGGTTTGAAGCGAGGAAGCAAATATTAGAAATGAGTGGTAAATTGCCAGACGAATTGGTCGCGTGTGTTGGTGGAGGTAGTAATTCCATTGGCTTATTTCATCCATTTTTAGAAGATTTGCAAGTAAAAATGACCGGCATTGAAGGAGGTGGTATCAGCCCACGTCTTGGTGACCATGCTGCCAGATTTAATGGCGGCAAACCAGGTGTACTACAAGGGACGAAGAGCTATCTTTTGCAGGATAATCACGGAAATGTTAGTAATACGCATAGCGTTTCGGCAGGGCTTGATTATCCAAGTGTAGGGCCAGAACATGCTTATTTGCATGATACAGAGCGTGTTCAATACACTTATGCAACAGATCAAGAAGCATTACATGCTGCTTTTACACTGGCAAAGATGGAGGGGATTATTCCAGCATTAGAAGCCGCACATGCTATAGCTTACGCAATTAAAACAGCTCCAATTTTGCCACAAAATTACGTAATGCTCATAGGGCTCTCTGGCAGAGGAGATAAAGATGTAGAGACATTAGCAAAATATTTAGAGGATAAAAATGATAAAAGCAGCATTTGACAAACATAAATCTATATTCATTCCATTTATTATGGCTGGGCACCCTAATTTAGCAACATCTACTAAAGCTGTTATGGCTCTTGTGGGAGCTGGGGCTGATATAATAGAGCTTGGTGTGCCATTTTCTGATCCTATTGCTGATGGGCCTGTGAACCAAAGAGCTGCTGAACTTGCTATAGAAAACGGTATGAACCTTGTCGAAGTATTGGCGCAAGTAAAAGCAATAAGGGGTCTGGGTTGCACAACACCAATCATACTTTTTACTTACCTTAACCCGATCTTAGTTTGCGGTTACAATCAATTTTGTCATCAAGCTAAAGCAGCCGGGATAGACGGTGTGTTAGTTGTCGATCTGCCGCCAGAAGAAGGTGAGGATTTTTATATCACGCTTAAAGAAGCAGGACTAGAAGTTGTATTACTTGTATCCCCAACCACAGATCCTGTACGATTGCCTTTGTATGCTAAATTGCAGCCAAGTTTTATTTATTATATTTCTAGACTCTCTGTAACGGGCATCCAACAGGATTTATCCCATACTTTAGAGCGAGAAGTGAATGATTTACGTAATGTCATGCCAAATACAAAAATGGCAGTAGGATTTGGCATATCATCAATAGAACAAGCGAAATACGTGAGTCACATTGCCGATGGGGTTATTATAGGGAGTAAACTGGTTTCAACACTTGAAACCTTTGGGATAGCTGCGTTTGAAGATAAAGCAAAAGAATTTGCGGATATTATACATGGAGGTAATTTATGATAATCATTGGAGGAAGCAGTCATCCAACCTTCGCTCAGCAGATAGCAGGCAAACTTGGATATGATTGCATTATTGCAAATACCAAAAAGTTTGCAGATCGAGAGCTGAAAGTGCAAGTAAATAAGGACCTATATGGCGAGGACGTAATTATCTTACAATCTACAACTAAACCCGCAAATGATCACTTGATGGAGTTATTATTGCTAGCAGATACAGCCAGAAGGGCTGGGTGCAATAGCATTACTGCAGTTATTCCATATTTTGGTTACGGTAGGCAAGACAGGGCATCTTATGAATATGGCCCGATATCAGCAAGTTTAGTCGCAAGACTTATTGAGACTAGTGGTATTGATAAAGTGGTAACCATTGATATGCACTCGAAACAATCTGAAGGTTTTTTTAAGATTAGAGTAAAAAATCTCGATCCAACAGATTTTTTTGCTAAAGAATTCAGGCATAGTGATAATTATATAGTAATATCACCTGATGTTGGTGGTTTGGCAAGAGCTAGAGTGCTGGGTTCAAAGCTTGGAACAGATCTTGCCATAATTAACAAGACGCGCGATCCTCAGGGCAAGTGCATTATGTCCCATGTTATAGGGAATGTTACTGGAAAAAATTGTATTATTATAGATGACATAGTAGACACTGGGGGGACTTTATGCGAAGCTGCAAAGATTCTAATCCAAAGTGGCGCACATACAGTCAGTGCTTGCATTACCCATGCCGTCTTTTCCGAAAACTGCATAGATAGAATAAGCCAAGCAGGATTTGCTGAATTTTTTGTAACAGATACTGTACATCATCAAAACTTACCTTCATTTATTAATGTAATTCAAGTAAGCGAACTTATAGTTAAGGCTTTGCTGAAATGCAATAAATGATTGTTTAGAATATCCATCGCTACTCCGGTTTTTGTTCTCCAAAAATGAGAGGTTGCAGTCTACTCTCAAAGAAGTTTATCCAGAGCCTGAATTATGAGGCAAGCAAATGTATATACAACGCTTGATGAAGTCAAGAAATGGCTAACACCACCCAAAAGCCAATTTATTTTGTTCTTGGAAACCATGATTATGTAAATTCAAAAAAGCTTGTAGTGTACACTTTGACATGAGTAGGGGCATATCCGCAAATTAATTTGCGGACAGGCTCTCTTATGAGTCTGAGAGGTTTGAAAATATGCCTTGTAGTATACAAATAAAGCAGATACGATACGGCAGTATCGCAAACCCAGCACTCATTAATAACTATGCCACTGCAATTTGTTAGTCCCACCACTGTTTCCAAAAAGGAGCATAATCCGTTATCTCTATGTTAAATCTCATGGGGATTTTGCGATGTATTCAGAGGTTAGCTGCTCTAACAAATCCAGCTACAAGTAGGTATGCATCAGATGGGACTGTAGAACCTTCCGCTGAAGTGGTGCTGTGTCTTAAAGACCTCAGAGCGTCAATCAGTGCAGAGAACACAGCTTTGTTAGACCCAGAGTCGTTCCTGAGCGTTTTGGATATGATAGCTTATTCATACTCCCACAATGAAGTGCTGCAGTACTGGATATCTCTGGCACTTGAGCGTGTATATAGCTTTTCTCCAGAACATCTTATTGACATTTTACACTGTCACAGTGCCGCGCACCAGATGTATTCCGATTGGACGCTGTCTCCATTAGTGGTGCCGTGGACACAAGCCGTACTTGAAACCGGCGCACTTGATATTATGTTGCCTCAGCATCTCTTTGATGTAGCAGCTTTTTTAGATGGTCAGCTCGATACAATCCCTTCCCTTTTTATTGAGGAGTGGACCTATCTGCTAGATATGTGGCTTGATCAACTGCACCAAGTTATGCCGGGGGGATTAGAACAGCTCCTAGTGTTTGTAAGGGCATCTGGCAATGCGCCATACATTCCAGAATATTTTTCGCACCATGTTCAAGTAATGGCTGGTGCTTTTGAAAGTCATAGTGTGGAACCATCAGAAGAACACCAAGCGTCCATCAATGCTGTACCACAAGAGTACCTGGAGCAACAGGTGGAAGACTTAGCAACTGATGCAGAGTCTTTTGCTCTGCAGTTGCCACATCTTCCAATGCATGGTTGTGATCCTGGGCACTTGTAAAGTGATGTGGCCAATACAAGTTGCATAAGGAACAGCTTGAGTGTCCTGCAAATTATACCAATTTTCATTTTTAAATGATTCAAAACGGATTTTTCGAAACTCGGCTCTGCGCAGTTATTTCAATACGCTTGCGCAGCTTTATCCTCAAACCCATTTGCCTGATTTAATCTGAAATTTGGTATAAGAGCTTGTCTGCAAATATGAGGTATGTTGGTGGGTCTGGATGGTGTTGAGACAAACATCGCAGGCTCCACTTTTTCTCATTCCCGCTCCTCCTCCTTTGCCGCTCCTCTCTTCTACCATTCCACTCCTCTCCTCTACCATTCCACTCCTCTCCTCTACCATTCCGCTACTTCCTTTGTCATTCCCGCTCCCCCTTTGTCATGCCCGTGAAAACGCACTGCTGTCCGGGGAAAATTTTTTATTAAAATTAAATATTTTTTGCATTGGTATTA
>NZ_SCFA01000081.1 GCF_004210275.1 Rickettsiales endosymbiont of Peranema trichophorum | reverse complement strand
TCTGAGGTAAGGAATTTAGAAGGAGCGCTTGGTCCATTAAAGCCTAGGAGAGTGTATGCTGATAAGGGTTACTATAGTAGCGAGAATAAGGAGCTATTACGTAGGAAGGGGATTAAGAATGGCATCATGTATAAAGCAGCAAGGAATAAAGGGCTGAGTAGGCTAGAGAAAGTATTTAACAGGTTAGTAGTCACAGATATTTGGTAGAACAGGCTTTTGGTACATTGAAACGAAGGTTTGGAATGACCAGAGCTACCTATATGACATTGCAAAAGGTTAAGGCGGAGGTGATAAGAAAAGCCATGGCATTTAACCTGTTAAAGGCCCTAAATCTGAGTGTGAAACCTACTTGATAGGAGAAAAAAGGGACTCTTATTATGTTGTGTTAATTATTTATAATAAAGTACTCCGATAACTTAACATAGTCTGACAAAATATAACACAATGTTCATACCTTACTCACACCACAAATAAAAAAACAAAATCATGCAGAGGTCTCCTTTAGTAGTGCGTCTGTTGTCAATTTCGAGGGCATAATTTTACAACCTTAATCAAAGGCTTAGTGTTTCAAAACACTTATGCTATCATCTATAAGTGGTACTGATACATGTAAAATTTTTATGGACTTCAATAGCATCATTTCATACGCTCAACGCCATAACGCCTCTGACATTTACTTCATTGAAAATCAGCCACCAATCGTCAAAATCGGTACTGATATTAATAAACTGAAAGTAGCTGTGCTCACTCAAGAGGATATTGTAAACGTTCTCAGTAATATCTTTACAGTAGAGCAAAGACAGGATCTACAAAATCTGCCACATTTTGATACTTCCTATACTGTTTTAGGCCAAGAATACAGAGCAAGGGTAGAACAAACTGTATCAGGACCATGTGTGTCTCTAAAAACAGTATCAAAAGAAGTAAAAAATCTACAAGATTTGTTTATTCCATCAGTAATCGAGAAATTGTTGAAAATAAAAGATGGGTTGGTAATAATAGCAGGTACAACAGGAGCAGGAAAAACCGCAACACTAGGAGCGATTGTTAGTTATATTAACAATCAAGATACTAAACACATAGTGTCTTTTCATGATCCAGTCTTGAATCCTTACCCCTCAAGCAGATCTTTTATTATTCAAAAAGACATTACAAAGCATGCAACATCTCTTGAAGAGGCCGTAAAGTCAGCCATGCAAGTTAGGCCGGACATCATTTGTATAGATATCAAAGAGCCGTTAAAAGGGATTAAGTCAATATTGTACGCAGCACAAATGAATCACGCTGTCTTTGTGACACTAGATGCTTCATCATCTGTTCATGTTCTTAGCATGATCATTGATGCTTTTCCTCCAGAAGATAGGGAGGGAGTACGCAAAGTACTTGCTTCACATGTGAAGGGGATCATAGTCCAGCAACCCTTAAACAGACAAGATCAGCAGGGTGTCATTCCAGCATACGAAATAATGCTTAATACAAATGAGGTAAGAGAAGCAATTGTTGGAAATAGATTGTACGATATACCTCTGATAATAGGCGCTCAGGCCACACAGGGCATGGTCTCGATGTCACAATCTGTGCGCAATCTATACCAGAGGGGACTCATTACAGAAGACCTCGCCAAAGAGCATTTGCAGGATAGCCATGACGATGAAACACCTCTCAGCTTTTTTGAGTTTTCTGGATACATCGACAGTGAGTTTTAGTCAGTTTTGTAAGGCATGCCATATTCATAAGCCCGTCTTGTATCCGTTACCCCTCAAGCAGCTCTTTTATACCAATTCTCATTTTTAAATGATCCAAAACGGATTTTGTGAAACTCGGCTCTGCGCACGTATTTCAATACGCTTACGCAGCCTCATCCTCAAATCCATTTGCCTGATTTAATCTGAAATGTGGTATTATTATCAGAGACCTGTGTGTACAGCGAGTTGAATAATAACTACCTCTCCTTCTATCTCAATCGTTTCCTCATGTTTCGTATGTTGTGATAATGGTGAAAGGCTAATACATGTAGCTAAAGTCTGCTCCATGATGTAGTCACGCCATTCCTTCAATATTCCCTCTACGTTAGGCAGCTTCAAATACAAATCAATCTTATCCGTAATTTTAAGATTTGCGTTTTTTCTTGACTGCTGTACGGCTCTAACTATGTCTCTCGCCATTCCCTCAAGCCTTAAGCTTTCTGTAATGTTTAGATCAAGCTTTACCAATGCATCTTTTGCAAATAAAGAAGCAATGCAACCCATGTACTCAGGCTTTGGTTCAAGCGTCAGTTCAAACTCATTCTCACTAAGTGTGTGCCCAGCGATTGCGATTTTGCCATCAACGTGCTCCCACACACCATTCTTACTAGCTTCCAGTATTTCTTTTACAGCGTGTGGTATCCTTTTACCAACCACAGGAAACTTAACCTTTAATTTGTACGATGCATATTCGCTAATTTTTGATCTATCAAGATTTTCCCAAGCCTTGACGTTAATTTCATCCAGTATCAACTGCTGCAGTGTCACATCGATCGCGTTATCAGTAACACCTATAAACGTTACCAAGTTTAAAGGCTGCCTTGTTCTGATAGAGTTTTCGTTCCTAATGTGTAATGCCGCATTACATGCAGCTCTTACACTTTCCATCTCGGCTATCAGTGCACTGTCTATGGGATACTGGTTAGTGTCTGGAAACCTTTCTAAGTGAACACTTCCTTTGTTACCCTGAAGCCCTAAAAATACAGCTTCAGTCAGTAGTGGAAGCAAAGGCGCCAATGTCACTACAGAAAGATGAAGAACGCTAAATAGTGTGTTGTAAGCGCTAAGCTTATCTAAATCACGTTCTGCCTTCCAAAACCTTTGTCTAGAACGCCTAATATACCAGTTGTTTAAAGTATCAAAAAAGGCTTCAAATTCACGCGAAGCTGTTGGCATGTCATAATTATCCATCGCCGCCTGAAACACCTTGATACTTTGAAAACATCTGGAAATGATGTACCGATCCATCATGTTGTTTGAAGACAAATCGAATAAACCAACGGCGTTATCAGCATTTGCGTACAACACAAAGAAGTTATGAGCATTCCACAGAGGTTTAATAACGTTTTTGATACTGTCTTTGATGCCTTTTGTATCATTGTCTATCACCACTTCCTGACCTCGCATCACAGAAGAGGAAAGCATATACCACCGCATCGCATCAGCACCAAGAGTATCAAAAACAGTGGTCGGATCTACATAGTTTTTAAGGCGCTTGGACAGTTTTTGCCCCCCGTCTCCAAGTATGACCCCATGACATATGCAGTTTAAAAATGCCGGCTTATCAAACAATGCAGTAGCCAGTACGTTCATCGTGTAAAACCAGCCCCTTGTCTGTGCTAGGTACTCCACCACAAAATCTGCTGGAAAATGTCGCTCAAACCATTCCGCATTTTCAAATGGATAATGCAATTGCGCAAATGGCATCGATCCGCTTTCAAACCAGCAATCCAAAACGTATGGTACCCTCCTCATTTTAGACTTGCCAGTAGGATCCTTGACGTTATCTCTAACTAACGTATCTATGAACGGCAAATGTAAATCCTCAATAGTCGTATTAAATGCTGCCTCCAGCTCCTTAATTGAACCATAGACCTCGATATTTGGATAATTTGGATCATCGCTCAGCCAGATTGGAATAGGACATCCCCAAAACCTATTGCGGGATATAGACCAATCTTTAGCGTTCTCTAGCCACTTACCAAATAATCCATTTTTGATATGATCAGGAATCCAGTTGATCTGCTGATTGTTTTTTAGTAGCCGCTCTTTCAATGCCGTAACGTTAAGGTACCAAGAAGACACAGCCTTATAAATCAGCGGTGTGTCAGTGCGCCAACAATGCGGATAGGAGTGAATATACGTTTCTGTTTTGATCCAATTGCCCTGCACCTTTAAGGCCTTAACGATCTGGTCGTTGGCCGCAAACACCTGCAGACCTTTTAGATCATCAACAGGAGACGTAAATTTTCCCCCCTCGTCAACCGGACATACAAGGTCTATATCGTGTTGTTTGCACAATTCATAGTCGTCTTCTCCAAAACCAGGAGCAATGTGCACAATGCCTGTACCATCACTTGAGGTTACAAAGTCCCCGTGCAATATTTTAAATGCGTTCTGATGATTTTTAAAATAAGGAAATAGTGGATAATAAGATATTCCTACCAGATCCACGCCCCCAATGATCATGAGGATATCACCACCTATTTCTTTTTCGTACCTCTTAAGCAGATCCTCGCACACTATTAAAATCTCGTCCCGCACGCTCACACATGCGTATCGCAAGTCTCGGTTTACAGCTAGTGCAAGATTTGAAGGTAGTGTCCAAGGAGTCGTGGTCCACACAAGCAACTTACACTTTTTGCCGTATCCGCTCAATTCTAGTGGCGTTGTGATAAGCTCAAATGCTACAGTAATTGCTGTACTGCTTTTTTCCCTGTAAGCGTTATCCATTCGAGTTTCAAAATCTGATACCGGTGTCTCGCAAGCCCAGGAATAAGGCATTACTCTCATTGATTCGTATATAAGCCCCTTGTCATAAAGCTGTTTAAAAGCCCATATGACACTCTCCATGTACTGTGGCTCCATCGTTTTATAGTCGTTTTGAAAGTCGACCCAACGTGCTTGCCTCGTCACGTATTCTTCCCACTCCCTCGTGTACCTAAGCACAGATTCCTTACAGCTCTCATTAAACTTACTAATTCCATATTCCTTGATGGCTTTCGTTCCTGCTAATCCCAATTTTTTCTCTATTTCCATCTCCGCAGGTAATCCATGACAGTCCCATCCAAAACGCCTTTCCACTTTTTTGCCACACATGGTTTGATACCTAGCTACAGCATCCTTAATAAACCCTGTTAATAGGTGTCCATAATGTGGTAAACCGTTGGCAAAAGGAGGGCCGTCATAAAAAACATAGTCAACTTCCCCTTTAATAGACGCCTTAAATGTGCCTTGCTCAGACCATCTTTTAAGAACGTCTAATTCTATACTTGGTAAGTTGAAATTAGTGTCAACTTCTTGGTAATTGCTCATGTTTATGCCGTTTTATAAAAGTTTAACTGTCGTGTATGTGATCTGTCAGCAGTTTTTCTATCTCTTCTACCGTATCGTGAACCCAGGTCTCTTCTTTGCCCTCTACCATAATCCTTATGACTTTTTCCGTCCCGGATGCTCTGATGGATACACGTTGTTCAGAGTGTTTGGATTGTATTTGAGACAGTTTTTCAATTACTTTGGGATGTTCCAATGGATTGTTGTTTTGAAACTTTAGGCTCCTAAGTACCTGTGGATAAGGTTCAAAAATATTAACAAGTTCACTCAACTTTTTGCCGCTTTCCACAAGAATCAACAACATTTGAAGTGCAGCAACTATGCCATCACCAGTTGTAGCGTAGTCTCCCATTATGATGTGCCCAGACTGCTCCCCACCAAAGTTTGTACCATGTGTCAACATCGCTTCCCTCACGTTTCTATCACCTACCGCAGTGCGAATAGTTTTGATGCCGTATTGGTCTAGATAATCACATAAAGCGGTGTTTGACATTTCTGTAACCACTATAGCTCCACCAATAAGCCTTCCCCTGTCCAATAAGCCTTTCGCGATCATTCCTATGACTATATCACCGTGCACTATTTTGCCCTGCTCGGTGACAACCACCAATCTGTCACCATCCCCATCCAGGGCTATTCCTATGTCCGCTCTAAGCTCCTTGACCTTAATAGCCATTACTTCCGGAGCAGTTGCCCCACAAGCTGCATTAATGTTAAAACCATTTGGCTCCGCAGCGATAGGTACAACCTCAGCCCCCAGCTCCCAAAGGATGGTAGGTGCAAGATGATATGCCGCACCATTTGCTGTGTCTAGAACAACTCTAAGACCCGACAGGCTACTTGACTTAGTGACCGACGATTTGACATGCTCTATATACCTACCAGGTGCGTCTTCCAATCTCCTTGCCCTTCCCAATTGATCAGACTGTACCAGGTACTTATTAATGTCATCGTCCAGTATCATGGTTTGTATCTTGTTCTCACACTCATTCAAAAGCTTTTCTCCGTTTTTATTAAAAAGCTTTAAACCATTGTCATAATAAGGGTTATGGGAGGCAGTGATCATGACACCAAAATCAGCTCTTAAGGCTTTTACCAGCATCGATATCGCAGGTGTAGGAATAGGTCCGACAAGTATCACATCTACTCCTACACTTATAAATCCAGCAGTGAGCGCTGGTTCCAAAAGATATCCAGATAATCTTGTGTCCTTGCCTATCACCACTCTGTTTTTATGGCCATCTTGTTTGTAGTATACACCAGCTGCAATTGCGAATTTTAAAGCTATATCTGCAGTCATAGGATACTGGTTTGCAGGCCCCCTAATGCCATCTGTACCAAATAATTTTACAGTCATTGTCTTAATAATCTTATGTTATGAGGTTTAAATCTATTATGGGTTGTGCGAAACGGATTGATATCTATTCCTCCTCTTCTGGTAAATCTTCCATATACGCTCAATATTTGGGGCTCACAGCTGTTCATGATGTCTACAAAAATTCTTTCAATACAATTTTCATGAAAAGCGCTATGGGACCTAAAAGATATGAGATATTTGAGGAGCCCATCACGGGTTATTTTATTACCTTTGTATACGACAAGAATAGAGCCCCAATCCGGTTGTCCAGTTACAGGGCAGGTCGATCTAAATAAGTGAGAGATCAATGCCTCCTCCACATATTCGTCGGAGGTGGCAAGAGCATTAGTTGCAATTTTGTCCAACTCCACATCGATCTCTGTATCGTCTATCACAACCCCCTGCAGTTCTTCCGGAAAATACTGAGTTGATACTGATTTCAACTTAACCAACACAGAAGTGCCAGAAGTTTGAGACAAATCTTCAATTATATGGCGTTCAACCGTGAGTTGGTCCTTAAAAACAGTATTATTGAAAGAATTAAAGTACATTTTTAAAGACTTTGATTCTATCAAAAATTCAGATGAAGCGGGAATAAGGATTTCCGCGATTCTGACCTCCGGTTTATTACTAGCATTAAGCCATGAAAGCTCGTAACAGTTAAGTATATCAACGCCGTCCATTGGACTAGTGCACGTAGGAAGAGTTCTCCTTTGCACTTCCCTCGATATCCGAAACAACACAGAGCTGTCATATCTGTTTGGGGAAGTAGTAACTTTTCCTAGAGGTGAGTGGGAAAGCGACATGCTAATAACAAACTTTGAGAGACTTTTTTGTAGGTAACATTACCATTATTTGGTCTCACATTGCAAGACACTTCTTAGTTGAGAGGAGCTGCTATACTCTTTTTTGATTTTTAAAAAATACCAATCAGTGTGTTTTGCAGCACCAGCATCATCATTGCTATAAGCATTTGAACCGCTAATAATAGACGAGGCTGAGTACATAGCGCCCGCTTTGGAATTGCGGAGATTTTGTATATGCTCTCCCCTGTCAAACACCACTACAGGTAGTAGCTCAAAAATTCTCCACCATCTGTACCATTTGTGAATCTGTAGCATGTTGTCTGCACCCATAATCCACATAAACTCTGTTTTAGGATGCATTTCCATGATCCTCGCAATAGAGTTGGCAGTGTAGCAGTCTGGAAAATGTCGCTCTATGTCGCTTACTATAATTTTCCTTGAACATGCTACGCTTTTAGCAAATGTCACTCTCTGATCCAGTGACGCTTTGATATTTAGAGCTTTTAAAGGATTTTGCGGCGATACTAGCCATACAACATAGCTTAAATGTAGTCTTTTAATCGCCTCCAAGCTGATGTGGCAGTGACCAGTGTGTGCAGGGTTAAAAGAGCCGCCTAAAATTCCTACTCTAATGTTGGCATCCCGACATGGAATAACACTGAGCCTGGCCATCTAGTGGGTTACTACAGTCGGTATTCCATACCCATGCTGCAACCTGTCGTTGATCTCGTCCCACTCGTCTTGCCACGCTATGGGTTTTAACTCTTCTACCAAAGCTAAGTTTAGAACCTTATCGGCTTCCTCAACCAGAACGATATTTAGCTGACTTTTGACATTATCTGGAATCTCTTCTAAATCCTTTTTGTTTTCGTTTGGTAAAAGTACTGTCTTGACACCACCACGTATAGCCGCCAAAAGCTTTTCCTTTAAGCCTCCTATTCCCAGCACTCTACCTCGCAATGTTATCTCTCCAGTCATTCCAACGTCGTTTCTCACCGGAATGCCAGTCAAAGCAGATACAAGAGAGGTAAATAGTGCTATACCTGCTGATGGCCCATCTTTTGGAGTGGCTCCTTCAGGTACGTGTATGTGAATATCACGTTTTTTAAAGAGGTGTGGATGAATACCAAATTCATGCCCCTTGGAACGCACATAACTTAAAGCTGCTTGAGCTGATTCCTTCATGACATCACCTAACTTACCGGTAATCCTTAACTCACCTTTACCAACCATGGTAAGCACTTCGATTGCCAGGATGTCACCAC
>NZ_SCFA01000051.1 GCF_004210275.1 Rickettsiales endosymbiont of Peranema trichophorum | reverse complement strand
TCCAAAGTTTCCTTGACCATCAATTAAAGGGATTCTCAAGGAAAAGTCCTGAGCCATTCTTACAAGAGCTAAATATATAGGTGCATCCCCATGTGGATGGTACTTACCTATTACATCACCAACTATTCTCGCTGACTTTTTGTATGGTTTATCATAGTAATTGCCCATCTCATGCATTGAGTACAGAATTCTCCTTTGCACGGGCTTTAGACCATCCCTACAATCAGGAAGCGCTCTGCTTACGATCACACTCATTGCATAGTCAAGGTATGACCTTTTCATTTCATTCTCGATGAAAACTGGAACTACGTTTCCTGAGTTTTCTTGTAAGTTACTAGTGTCGCTCAATGATATAGCCTAAATTACGAAATCTAGTGTGCATACTACACAATTTTTTAGGCTAGAGCAAGTGCATGAACACTACTAATAGCAATAAAAAGGATTCCCGCTCCCCTTTTTTGTCATTCTCACTCTCCTCTGTCCTTCCGGCATCTTCCTTGGTCCTTCCGATACTCCCTTTGTCGCTCCTTCCTCTGTCATCACCACGCCCCTTTTGCCACTCCTGTTCCCTCCTTTGTCACTCACACTCCCCTTTTTTGTCATTCCCATTTCTCCTTTTTCATGCACGTGAAAACAGGCATCCATTCACCTTTCCTAACACCGACTACTCAATCAGAACATGCACGATATGTCACACCACAAAAATGTAGCGCTATCCGAGATCAAAGCGTCTTGCAGGGGTCTACAGAAAACCACAGACAGTGCCAAAGCGCAACAAACCAGCAATAAAAGGGGAACAAGAACAAGGGGGGATGCTCCCAATACACTCTGATACAGAGCTGAAGGGAGCAATAAAGCGCTCATGAGAATAAAGGGGGAGGAATTAGAACGCTTCATTGGTCAACATTGTAATACATTTTTGCGACCCTTTCAAGATCTTTACGCATCGTTTTTTTTCCAAACATCATTAATCCTAATATTAATCCCATATTTTTCAAAAGATCTTAAAGTACTGTATTAGAAACGTTATGTAATGTTAAAATTGCATTTCAGTCGATCAAACGCATGTATTTTTAGTGACACTACAATTCACAATTTCATATTTTTTATTGTGTCTTGCCCTCCCTCATTTGCCACTCCCACTCTTCCTCTTTTGTCATTCCGGCATCTTCCTTTGTCCCTCATACTCCCCTCATTTGCCACTACCCCTCTCCCTTTGTACTTCGCGCTCCCTCCTTTATCATGTCCATTTCTCCTCTGCCATGCCCATTTCTCCTCTGCCATGCCCATTTCTCCTCTGCCATGCCCGTGAAAACGGGCATCCATCTCCCTTTCCTAACACCGACTACTCAATCAGAACATGTACGATATGTCACACCACAAAAATGTAGGGCTATCCGAGAGCAAAGTATCTTACAGAGGTCTATTTGAGAGCACATCTATTGTATTGCTCAGCAATCAAATAGGCATTACTATAATGTAATGTAGATTTCCTATCGCAAACCTTCTAAAAATATACAAATATAGAACGTACAATGCTGTATAGTCTTGAAGTTGATAAATTGTACTTAGTAGCAATTCCTGTTGTAGTCACACTACTCCTTTTAGTGTTGATAAAAGTTTACAACCACAAGCGTTCGATAAATAAAAAGGGAGCGCGTACTGTCAATTTTTCTAAACGATTTACAAGGCCTAGCTTACCTGCTGAACCTCCTGCAAGAGATAAAGTCTACGAGAAACAAACACAGGATCAACTTAATCACTCTTTGGTAAACGTTGAACAATACAATGTTCAGGAGCGACCCAAGGAAGAGCAGCAAGAAGAAGTCAGAATAGTTGGAGTTGTCAAACCCCAAGGCTTCTGGACGAAGTTTATCATGTCACAAAAGCTGCAATACATAATGGCTAGGCTGAACATACAATCGTCATCCAAAAAGGGTGGTTTTTGGGTCAATCTGATCAAAGCTCAAGCGGTATCTCAGGGTAAAGACCAGTCAAGGGGAAGGTAGAATCAATAGGCAGGTGGACATTTGATTTGAAGTGTAGTACTTATGGGCTCATATCAACTGACGTTACAAACCAACTAGATGCCTGACTACGATAGTGACTCTCAATATGATCTATTTAGGTACTACAGTCAGGTTCTTGCTGAACTTTCGGGAATAGAGCATTGCTTTTTTGGAAAGCCCAAACATGTCACAGATGAATATGAGCTAACCCCTCAAACTTACCTGAGCAGCTCTTTTAGTATGAGTGCAAAAAACGTAATAATGTTACGTCAGGTACACTCCACAAATGTTGTTACGATACTTAATCAAAGCTCAGCTGACATAGGAACGGAAGAGGCCGATGCAATAGTTAGCAATGTACCTGGTTTATTGCTGTGTGTACGTACTGGTGATTGCGCTCCTGTACTCTTTTATGATGCATATGCAAAGGTTATAGGTGTTGCCCATGCTGGATGGAAAGGAGCGATCAACGGTATTCTCACAAACACTATCTACGCTATGGAAAAGATTGGAGCTCAAAGAACCAATACGGTATGCGCAGTGGGGCCATGTATTCAACAAGCGAGTTATGAAGTGGATCAGACGTTTTACGAAGAATTTATAAGTAGAAATCCTGCTCATGAACAATTCTTTACCAATTCGCTTGCTAAACCAAATCATTACATGTTTGATCTTCCAAATTTTTGTACTACTCAGCTCCTTTGCGTGAATGTGAAAAATGTGGACAATTTAGGTGTTGATACATATACAAATGTCGAACAGCTCCATAGTTTTAGACGAGCAACACACCAAATGCTTAATGACAAAGCAAAAGCTCTGCGACAGTTTTCATGCATTCGTCTACGTCATGAGTGATATGAAAATCATGAGTCACGTGAGAACAAACTGATGACTAACACAACATACATGTGGGATTGTGACTAAAAGTGTACAAATTTTGGGAGTAACGGGTTCGGTAGGCACCAGTACTGCTAGCATCATTTTAGAGCATAGAGAAGAATTTTGCGTAGATAACATTGTTGCGGATCGTAATTGGGAAAAGTTGGCGCAGCAAGCAATAGAACTCCGCGCTAAGAATATAGTAATAGCTCAAGAAAAGTATTACGAGCAATTAAAGTCTACGCTATCTGGACATAAAATTAAGGTACACGCTGGTAAAAGCGCAATGCTAGAATTAGCACGAGAGAAATATGACGTTACGGTATCGAGTATAGTGGGTTTGGACGGATTAGAACCTACTATGGAAGCAGTAAAAGGGTCTAGCATCGTGGCTTTAGGTAACAAAGAAAGCATAGTTTGTGCTGGACCTTTGCTCTTGAGCGCTGCGTTGCGATACGATAGCACGATCATTCCTATAGATTCGGAACATAGCGCACTTTTCCAGGTTTTGGAGAGAAGAAACAAGGATGCAATAACCAAAATGACATTAACCGGTTCTGGTGGGCCGTTTCGTAATAGGTCATTAGATGATATGATGCATGTCACAAAAGATGAGGCTCTTCGACATCCAACTTGGAGCATGGGTAGTAAAATCTCTATAGATTGTGCTACGATGATGAACAAGGCATTGGAAGTGATAGAAGCTCATCAGCTTTTTAATATTTCATATCATCTGATTGACATTGTGATACACCCAGAATCTGTTGTGCATGGGTTGATAGAATATACTGATGGCAGCACACTTGCACACCTTGGCATGCCTAATATGCGAACTCCAATTGCCTATGCTTTGTTTTATCCGACTAGAGGTAATATTGCACATCAGCCATTGAATCTGTCACAACTAGGCTCTCTTAACTTCAGTTCACCAGATTATAGGAGGTTTCCTTTGTTAAAACTAGCCTTGGATGTGGCGCATGAAGGGGAGCAAAGTAGGTTAGTGATTATGAATGCTGCCAATGAAAAGGCTGTAGAGCTCTTTTTGAGGGAGCAAATCAGCTATATGATGATACACCAAAGCGTTGAACGTACCCTACAAAGGTTACAAACCACTGAGCTATCATCAATTCAGGATATTCTCAAACTACACGCAGCAGCAAAAGCACTAACAGAAGAACAGTTCTAGCTGTTTGCGTGCAACCATACAAAAATGGGGTTTGCTATAGGTAATGCGCTGAGTGCGCCCCATGACCCGTGCTCCACGATAACTGCAACAGCATACTTTGGACTTGAAAATGGTGCAAAACCAACAAACAGCCCATGATCTTGTAGGTTTCTATTTGTTACCTTTCTGGACGAGATAACTTGGGCTGTTCCTGTTTTACCAGAGATTGCCAACCCAGGTATCTGTAGCCTATGTGGATACATGTTGCCTCTATAATCGTTATACGCCATGTACATACCACCACGAATAAGGTCCAAATGATGTTTTTGACACTTTAGCATCGTCTCCGCGCCTTGTGCTCTGATGGAATTGGCTCCATTGTTCTGTGAAATGAGAGTAGGTGTGATTAGCTTCCCAGATGCTATACGGCCAACCATTTGCGCTAACTGTATGATTGTCACCAAGACAAATCCCTGACCTATAGCGGCATTGATGGTATCACCACTCATCCATTTCTTTTTCAATGTCGACAATTTCCAAGATGTGTCTGGTATATGCCCACTTCTCTCGTATGGAAGCTCTATGTTCGTTTTACTTCCAAGGCCTAGTACATGGGCGGTATCCACTATATTTTTGATCCCCATCTTTTCGGCAATATTGTAAAAATATGTATTACAGGATTGAGCTATGGCTAATTTCATGTTGACCAATCCATGTCCGTGTTTCCGTGTGCAGTGAAAAGTGCGATTGCCTACTTGGTATGTGCCAGTGCATACGACTCGGAAGTGTTCCGACACACCGTATTCCAAGCCAGCCAGTGCACTGACAATTTTAAATGTAGACCCGGGCGGGTACTCTGCACTTATACTTCTGTTGATCATGGGTAACCTTGGGTCTTCTTTGATGGTCCGCCAGCTCTTCTGTGACATACCTGCAACAAAGAGGTTTGGATCAAAAGATGGTTCAGAATGCATTGCCAATACTTGTCCTGTATCGATATCAAGCACAACAGCAGCACCTGTTTTGCCATCCAAGAGTGAAGATACCTCTTGTTGCAGACCCTGATCGATGGTGAGTTGTAAGGTGTTTCCTTGTATCGCTTCTGTATAGGAAAGATCCCTCACATACCGCCCAAACGCGTCGACTTCTGTTCTTTTGATTCCGGGTGTGCCTTGCAATTCCTCGTTATAAAACTTCTCTACACCGTTCTTACCTGTATAGAGATCGGATGTATTGGGGATGTTTAATGCGCTAAGCTCGGACTTGCTGACGTGGCCTATATAACCAGTAACATGCGCACACATTTTGGATAGTGAGTAGACTCTCTTGTGGCTTGTGTGCACTCTAATGTTCCGTGTTATTGGAGTATACAGCTCAATCTTTGCTACCTCTTCCCACTTTAAGTCTTCAGCAATAGTTAAGATGCCTCCAGGCTTTGTTCGTCTCATACGATGTTTTAACCTTTCGTCATCGACACTAAATCTCTCGGGAAGTATTTTCTTTAAGTGATTCAACAACAAAGCAATCTCAAAGTGCTCAGTGGGCTCAAATATCAAAGTATAACTTAATCTATTAGCAATAATCTCACTATTATTTCTGTCCACTACAATTCCTCTTGGAGATGGAATGATGAAAAGGCGCACCCTATTTTTATCGGACAACGTCTTGTACTTTAATACATCTATAATTTGAAGGTAGAAATATCGAATAAATATTAAAAAGAAAAAAATAAACTGAAATAAAGTGATGATAAATGCTCGTCTAGTGAAAGATTGTAGTTTCTTAAAATCACTTTTCATTATTTTTGATCAGCACTTGGTTTTTAAGTATTTGGAAAAATAATAAGTGAATCATCGGATAAGAGGATATAGTGAGCAATAATTTGGATAGTTCGTACATATTATAAGTGAATGATGTGTAAAATATCGATATCACCACAAATTTAATAATATAGACAATGGTAGCGGCACAGATGAATGTGAGCCATATTATTACAAATTTTTGATTATTTAAAGCCTTATAATTGACGGAAATAATTGTTGTAATGATTGCAAACTCCAGTGGTGTGATGCCTATGACAGTGTTATTGATATAATCGTTAAATACACCAAATATGAACAGGCAAATTTTTGAGAGGCGACTCACCTGAAATAGTTCGCCAAAAAAGATAAAAAGGAGTATAATATCCGGCAGCAACACGTTTTGTGGAGAAAGAGTTGGTGTGTGCGAAAACGTTATCAACGTCAACAAAAATAGATGTAAAAGTGTTTTGATTATGAGTGTATACATTGTAAATGTAAGCAAGATATGAAACTGATAAATTTTGGATTATACACAAAATGACAACCAATAATACCAAATTCCAGATTAAATCAGGCAAATGGATTTGAGGATGAGGCTACGTAAGCGTATTGAAATACGTGCGCAGAGGCGAATTTCGCAAAATCCGTTTTGAATCATTTAAAAATGGGCATTGGTATAATCTAATGTAAATAATGCTTAAAACACTTACCTTATCTTGCAGAATCAAAAATTGAACCTATATTGTACTTATAAATTTCAGCCAAAGGTCATGTCATGGTAAAAGAACACAAAGAAGCTTATTCAATTCTACCACTTAGGGACTTGGTAGTTTTCCCCCATATGATTGTGCCCCTATTTGTGGGCAGGAAGGCTTCGGTACAGGCGCTTGAAGAAGCGACTGACACCAAGAATAACAAAATACTGGTGTTATCTCAAAGGGATCCAAACAGGGAAGAGCCAAAAGTGAACGATCTGTATAAGGTTGGTACTCTGGCCAGCGTTTTACAGGTTCTAAGGCTTCAGGACGGTACTATAAAGGTTCTTATAGAAGGTATGGAAAGAGTCAAGGTCACCAGGTTTATATCTGATGATGCTGTTGTGAGAGCAGAGATTAGAGCCTTGCCAGATACAGCATATAGAGCAGGAAACACTGAGATCGCTGCTCTGATGCGCTCTATAGTTGCACAGTTTCAAATCTACATCAAGCTTAACAGAAAGATCAATGTTGAGGTTCTTAACACTTTAACGCATCTCACGGACCCTGGTAAATTTTGCAATACAGTGAGTGCTCATATATTGGGCAGAATAGAAAAAAAGCAGGAGATATTGGAGACCACCAACATTATCAAAAAGCTTGAAAGGATTTTACTGTTGCTTGACTCTGAAGTTGAGCTGCTTAACACGGAGACTAGAATTAGAAGCAGAGTTAGAAGTCAGATAGAGGAAAATCAAAAAAACTATTACCTCAATGAGCAGCTAAAGGCTATTCACAAGGAGTTAGGTGAAGAGGACTTTAAGGAAGAAGTAAACACTCTACACGCAAAGTTTAAAAAACTCAAACTCACGAAAGAGGCCAGAGAGCGTGTAGAGGCAGACCTGAAAAAGCTCAAAATGATGAATCCTATGTCATCTGAGTCAACGGTGATACGGAATTACATGGATTGGATTTTGGATCTGCCTTGGGAAAAGTATTCGGTTGGCAAAAGAAGCATAGAAGATGCCTTAAGCATTTTGGAGAGGGATCATTACGGCTTGGACAAGATCAAAGAGCGAATACTGGAGTATATCGCTGTGTATCTTCGAACAGAGGAGTTAAAAGGCCCTATACTTTGTTTATTAGGAGCGCCTGGTGTTGGTAAGACATCCCTTGCTCGATCAATAGCTGACGCAACTGGTAGGGCCTTTGTCAAGATCTCTTTGGGAGGACTGCGGGACGAAGCGGAGATTAAAGGGCATCGTAGAACTTATATAGGAGCAATGCCTGGTAAGATTATTCAGGCTATGAAAAAGGCAAAGACAAGCAACCCGTTAATACTGTTGGACGAGATTGATAAGTTAGGCTCTGATTACAGAGGCGATCCGTCATCTGCTCTATTGGAGGCTCTTGATCCTGAGCAAAACTGCCGGTTCAACGATCATTATCTTGAGCTAGATTACGATATCTCTAAAGTGATGTTCGTCGCCACAGCAAACTCCACGGACATTGCACACCCTTTACTTGATAGAATGGAAGTGATCAGGTTGTCTGGTTACACTACAGATGAAAAGCTGCAGATAGCACAGCACTATCTTATACCAAAGCAATTTCGTGCACATGGCATTACATCTGGGGACTTAGAAATAAAAGAGTCGGGCATTGTCAAGCTATTGAACGATTACACTAGAGAGGCTGGAGTACGAAATCTGGACAGAGAGATTGCAAAGATCTCTCGAAAAGCCGTAAGAAAGATCATGACCACAAATGTTGGCGGATTAGTGGTATCCGCAGACAATCTTCAGGATTATCTTGGTGTACCAAAATACAACACCGGCTACATAGAGAAAAACAACTTAGTAGGGATTACGACTGGCCTTGCTTATACGGAAGCTGGTGGTGACATCCTGGCAATCGAAGTGCTTACCATGGTTGGTAAAGGTGAGTTAAGGATTACCGGTAAGTTAGGTGAT
>NZ_SCFA01000050.1 GCF_004210275.1 Rickettsiales endosymbiont of Peranema trichophorum | reverse complement strand
TTACGCCAACTAACAAATAAATACAGTTTAACTTTAATTTTTTCCCCGGACAGCAGTGCGTGAAAACGGGCATCCATCTACCTTTGCCGACAACTTAACAGACGATTTTTGCATAGATTCTTTTCATTCCAATTAATGTGCCGACAAGCTCTCATACCAATCTCCGACAATAAATGCACTAAAAGATATTGTCGCCAATTCTACGGCGTTTTGGCACTGCATCTTGCTTAGCTCCTGACGTCATGTGGTTCCAACTCTTAACGTGATTATTTTCGATTTAGTATTATTTGAGTTGTCCTAAATTGCGATTATGTATTCATCCAACATGCTATAGATCAAAAAATCTGAGAAGGTCCTGTGGCAAAAGAGATTGGCGCTCTTCAGCTCTCATATCCCGTATAATCTGTCCGTGGTACATCATCAAAGTCCTTTCACCATACTCCAAAGCTTGATGCATGCTATGTGTGATCATAAGCACAGTCAGATTGTACTTCTTGATAATATGAGCAGTCATGCTAAGGATGACACTCGCCATTTTAGGATCAAGTGCTGCTGTATGCTCGTCTAGTAGTAATAGCTTTGATTCCTGTAGCGTTGACATCACTAAACTAAGAGCTTGACGTTGACCACCAGATAGCAGTGATACCTTATCCCTTAACCTGGACTCTAATCCAGTGTTAAAGTCCCCTAGCATCTGCTCTATCTCTCTCCGTAAGCTATGCCCAACTGCTAAAGATAAGCCCCTTCTTTTGCCACGTTTGGATGCTATCGCAAGATTTTCTTCCACTGTAAGCTCAGTAAATGTACCAATCATAGGATCTTGAAACACTCTGGCAATTAGCCCAGAACGAAGATGGATCGGTAGCCTTGTCACATCCTTGTTATCGATCAATACCTTTCCAGTGGTTGCAAGGACTTCACCAGCTATTAGATTCATCAATGTCGATTTACCAGCGCCGTTACCACCAATAATTGTAACGAATTCACCCCCTTGAATCGTCAAGTTGAGGTCTGACAATACATGGTGCTCCAACTGCGTCCCCTGATTGTAAACGACATTAATGTTACTTAATTCAATCATGTCTTTGTTCCGTCCTTAGCCTGAGACAACGCCATAGTCATTGCCACTAATACAACAGTGATAATATTAATGTCTGATGGCTGTAATCCAGTCACATGGGTATTGAGTGCTAAAGACGTCGCTATTCTATACAATATCGACCCAACTGTGCAGGCTATCAACCCTAAGAAAACGCTTTTAACCTGTAGAATCGACTCTCCTATGATGATGGAAGCAAGTCCTATAATGATTGTACCACTCCCCATCACTATATCAGCAAAGCCTTGCGACTGAACAAATAAGGCCCCCGCAAGCGCTACTATAGCATTACTAAGCGCAAGCGCTGCTATCTTCATAGCGTCTGCGTTAATACCGTACGCTCTGCTTATTTTTTGATTAATGCCAACACCCCTAATGGCTAGTCCGAAATGTGAATCAAATAGCCTCTTTAAAAGCAAGAGTATTACGACATGCAGAAGTAGTAGCAGCATAATGGTGTAGCCCTGGCTTAGCACTGTAGACGTCCCAATAATTGATATATTAGGCTTTTGCATGATACGGAGGTTCACAGAATACAAGCCAGTCATTGTCAAAATGCCTGCTAGTATTGCCAAAATACGCCATCTAACGTTCAGATAACCAGTCGCTACACCCGCACATGCTCCACATGTCACTGCTACGAGAGTGGCGAAGTATGGACTATATCCAGACACAACAAGAGATGCCGCTGTACCTCCTCCCAATGTAAAACTTCCATCAACTGTTAAGTCAGGAAAGTCTATAATGCGAAAAGTAATGTATACCCCTATTGCTACTAACGCATATATAAGACCAAGTTCTACAGAACTAAAAAGCTGTAGGCTATTCATTATAAGCTTTTCTTAACGCCTCCATATCCATTCCCAAAGCTTTTGCAGTGCTTTCATTGATCTTATACTCCTTGAAATTTGTCAGCTGTATCTTCTGCTGTACTGGCTGTCCTAGCAGTATATCGGACAGCATTTGACCAAGTTGCTCTCCACTTTTAAAGTAGTCGCAACCAACAGCAAAAAGAAGACCGCTGTCTACCAAGCTTGGATCATTACCAACGATAGGAACGCCATGTGTCAATGCAGTTTGTGCAATAGTTTGTATGCCAGAAACCACCATGTTATCAAGTGGCACAAAAATCACATCCACTTTACCCATCAGCCGTTCCACAGCCAACTTGATATTACTGGTTGAATGAACAGCAGACAGAGAAACATCAAATTGCTCAGATTCAGCAGATTTTTGAAACATTTTGACAATTTTAACCGATCCTATTTCACCAGGATTGAAAATAACCCCAATCCTCTTCTTCTCAGGCATAGCTTTTTTGATCACTTGAAGTAAGTCCTCTATAGGTGGAGCATCTGAAACTCCCACTATGTTTCGTTCATCTTCTAGTCCCGCATCTTTTGGATCTGTGATCGCTACGAATGCTAATATCATCTTCTCAGCTTTAGTACGTGCTTTTAAGCTTGCTTGAGCAGATGGTGTGGCGACCCCTATAATCACATCCGGATCGTTTGATACCTGCTGCTGCGCTATCTGTACCGCAGATACTATGCTACCCTGAGCATTCTGCACTTGAATGGATACCCCGTGTCCCAATCTTTCTTTTATGGCCACTTGTATACCTCTGGTAGCCTCATCCAAAGCCGGATGACTTACAAACTGGTTGATAGCTATTTTCCTGCCTGTCTCTCTTGTGGCAACCATATGCAACAAAATGACAAATGATACAATCCCAAGTATTACAAAAAGTTTTCTCATGTGTATTATTCCATTATTGTTAAATAGCGATCAACCGTCTGTGTAATATGCTGTTTTCTAAGACAAACGGCGCATGTTAAAAAAGCGGTAATCATAAGTTACATTATAGACAAGTTTCCACGGCTTACAAGCCATAAAAACTCTGTAAATAAGACTGATACCGAATTTTTGAAATTCTTTTCATTCCAATTAATTTGGGGACATGCTCTTATTGTGGACACTTGCTACAACAGTTATGATCATATAATCTTGGTTTCGTCATTTCTGCAACTTGAGACAAGAAACATGAAATCGTGTATAAAAGATTTGCATTTCAAATGATACGAAAGTATATTGTGATAACGGATCGGGGCATAGCGCAGCCTGGTAGCGCATCTGGTTTGGGACCAGAGGGTCGGGAGTTCGAATCTCTCTGCCCCGACCATCCCTTCAAATATTTTCGTTTTCACAGATTGCAATCCTTCCATTTCTTTGGTAAAAGGAAGTTGGATGGATGGCCGAGCGGTTTAAGGCACCGGTCTTGAAAACCGACGCACGTGCGAGCGTGCCGTGGGTTCGAATCCCACTCCATCCGCGCTCCACCTTGTACAACTTCTCCTCCAACACATCCAAAACAGCTTGTCTATTAGCGAATCTGTGGTAACTTAAAGCAAAGTGAATTAATTGACTCGTAAACGCTGTGATAAACATCATAGGGAAAGGCGTATCGGTTCCTGTTGACCATGTTCAAACCACAATCAATCAATTGCAACCTGCAGCTACGAAGACTCTAGATCTTTCTTTCACGGGACTGCTTCTACAAGCTGACATCGTTGTCCAGCTCGTATCGCTTTTGTTAGTGCTAGGTTCGATCTGGAGCTGGGCCATCGTTATCAATAAAATGCTGTTATTAAAAAGAATAGAACGTAAAATGCAGCAATTTGATGATGAATTTTGGTCTGGTGTGTCTCTGGAAAAATTTTTTCAAAAGGTACGTGGTAAAGACGACAACCCTTTGGCAATCGTTTTTTGTGCTGGTATGAAAGAGCTGGAGCTACATGACAAATACCTTAATTTTTCGCAGCCCTCTGTCATCTCTGGTATGAAAGAAAGGGTATTGCAAGGTATGCAAGTGAGTGCAGCTAAAGTTATCGAGGAAATAGAGCAAAATGTCACCTTCTTAGCGATCGCTTCTTCAAGTGCCCCATTTATTGGGTTATTTGGAACCGTGTGGGGTATTATGATCAGCTTTCAATCCATAGCATTGTCTAAAAACACCACACTAGCTGTTGTAGCACCTGGTATTGCTGAAGCCTTACTAGCAACTGCGCTGGGATTGGTAGTGGCGATTCCAGCTATGATTTTTTACAACAAACTAACAACAGATATAAATAAAATTGGGATGAGGATTGAGCACTTTATAGTTAATTTTGTTTCTATCATATCTAGACAAGTGGATGCACATCAAATCCAAACTGCTAAGAATTGAAATCAGTCTCACGTAATGTCTGCATTATGACACAGGTATTTTTTTACAAGAAACGTAGATTAATGGTCAAGAGTGACATCAATATCACTCCTTTTGTTGACGTAATGCTTGTATTACTAGTGATCTTTATGGTGACTTCTCCTATGCTTGTTACTGGAATACCTGTTGATTTGCCCAAGACAGAATCTGCTCCAGTTGTTCAAGAGGATGAACACATAGTTATCACAATTGACAAACTTGGCAAAGTTTATCTTCAAAACACCAAAATTGAACCAAACATGATACCGGCAAAACTACGTGCAGTACTGGGGGAAAAACAAAGTACAAAAATAGTAGTGAATGGTGATATGAATGTAGATTATGGCAAAGTTGTAGAGGTATTTGGAGCAATTAAAAGCGGTGGTTTCATTAATGTTGCATTGCTTACACAATCTCCAGATCAAAACATTGATTAAATGCGTAAATCATATTTTAGCTTATTTATCTCTTTCATAGCACATTGTTTGATCGTGGGATTATTTTTCCTGCAGGATTCATTTTGGAAGCTCCATCGAAAAGATCATGGCATGCTAGCTGTTGAGATCGTAGATATAGGGAGCTTTTCAAACCTTAGAAAAAAGCGGATTGCAAATGAACAACAAAGTAAACGTAGTATAAAGGAAGAGAAAAAGGAGGACAAAAAAGAGGGGAGAAAAGGGGAAAAAAAGGAAGGCAAAAAGGCTGACAAAGTACAACAACCTAAGTTTCAAGAAGTAGAAAAAAATAAGCAGGTACACAAAATAAGCGAAGTAAGTGAATTAACCAAAAAGGTTAATAACAAGAAAGAGCGAACCAAGTTGGAGGAGCTTAAACAAACTAAAAAGATGGATAAAAAACAGCTTGATGATCTCTTTGAAAAGATGATAGTGAACAGTATTTTGAAGTCATCTTCAAAGCAGGAAGATGAGAAAAGAAAAGATAAACAGAAGGAAAATAAACATAACGAAAAAGTAGATGGTGAGACTCATTTGGATAGCGAGTACAAAAGTGACATACCTTTATCGATCAGCGAACAAGATGCAATTCGGTCACAAATTCAAAAGAACTGGAACACTACGGCATTTAGCGGCGCTGTACTGAGTGGCATGACGGTAACATTAGTTGTAGAGATCGACATGCAAGGTAATGTCACAAGTATCACTTCACAAGATTCAAAGAGTAGCACTAATCATAACGATGGATACAGGGCATTTGTTGAAAGTGCAATCAGAGCAATCAAGCTATCGTCACCACTACAATTACCACCAGAGAAGTTACTTAAGCTTTCTAGTGGGTTTGCTTTTACATTTGATTCAAGTGGAATGGTATACTAACAGCAAATCCCATTTTTAAGAGGACGTCAGATTAAGTGTGTAATACCAAATTTCAGATTAGATCAGGCAAATGGATTTGAGGATGAGGCTGCGTAAGCGTATTGAAATACGTGCGCAGAGCCGAGTTTCACAAAATCCGTTTTGAATCATTTAAAAATGAGATTTGGTATAACACCTTGAATGGTCCATCTACGTCAAAAGTTTGAGGATTGGACTCAGTGCAAAGCAAATTCATTGCTATTGTGAAGACTGAGTGGCAGTGATTATGAATACGAAAAAAGTAGCGCTAAAAAAGTAAGCGCACAAAGAGAACAAAGAAGGAAAAAGGGAATAAAATAAAAAGGCAGCAGTACGAAAAGTTTTTTGACTGAAGCTTTCGACAAAAAGCCAAAAGCTTAAATAGTCTTAAAAGGAGGTAATCCAGCCGCAGGTTCCCCTACGGCTACCTTGTTACGACTTAACCCCAGTCATCGATATCACCGTGATAGGCTGCCTCCTTGCGGTTAGCACACCTACTTAAAGTAAAATCAACTCCCATGGCTTGACGGGCAGTGTGTACAAGACCCGAGAACGTATTCACCACAGCATGCTGATCTGCGATTACTAGCGATTCCAACTTCATGTACCCGAGTTGCAGAGTACAATCCGAACTGAGGCAGTTTTTATAGATTTGCTCCAGGTCACCCTATTGCTCCTAATTGTAACTACCATTGTAACACGTGTGTAGCCCAGGCCGTAAGGGCCATGCTGACTTGACATCATCCCCACCTTCCTCCGGCTCATCACCGGCAGTTTCCCTAAAGTGCCCGACATTACTCGCTGGTAACTAGGGATGAGGGTTGCGCTCGTTGCGGGACTTAACCCAACATCTCACGACACGAGCTGACGACAGCCATGCAACACCTGTGGTAGTCCAGCCAAACTGACTGGCTAATTTCTTAACCATACGACTACCATGTCAAGGCCTGGTAAGGTTCTTCGCGTAGCATCGAATTAAACCACATGTTCCACCGCTTGTGCGAGTCCCCGTCAATTCCTTTAAGTTTTAATCTTGCGACCGTACTCCTCAGGCGGAGTGCTTAACGCGTTAGCTGCGGCACTGAGATCAAGTCCCAACACCTAGCACTCATCGTTTACTGCGTGGACTACCAGGGTATCTAATCCTGTTTGCTCCCCACGCTTTCGTGCAACAGCGTCAGTTACTAGCCAGATAGCCGCCTTCGCTTCCGGTGTTCCTCCTAATATCTATGAATTTTACCTCTACATTAAGAATTCCGCTATCCCCTCTAGTACTCTAGTGAAGCAGTTTTAAAAGCAATTCTGAGGTTGAGCCTCAGGCTTTCACTTCTAACTTACTAAACCGCCTGCGCACGCTTTACGCCCAATAATTCCGAGTAACGCTAGCCCCCTTCGTATTACCGCGGCTGCTGGCACGAAGTTAGCCGGGGCTTTTTCTGTAGGTACCGTCATTATCTTCCCTACTAAAAGAGCTTTACAACCCTAAGGCCTTCATCACTCACGCGGCGTTGCTGGATCAGGCTTTCGCCCATTGTCCAATATTCCCCACTGCTGCCTCCCGTAGGAGTCTGGACCGTATCTCAGTTCCAGTGTGGCTGATCGTCCTCTCAGACCAGCTAAAGATCATAGTCTTGGTAGGCCATTACCCCACCAACAAACTAATCTTGCATGGGCTCATCTTGTAGCGATAAATCTTTCACGTCTCCGCAATATAAGGTATTAGCTGCCATTTCTAACAGTTATTCCTTACTACAAGGCAGATTCCCATGTGTTACTCACCCGTTTGCCACTAATAACAACCGTATTACTACGATTGTTACCCGTTCGACTTGCATGTGTTAAGCACGCCGCCAGCGTTCACTCTGAGCCAGGATCAAACTCTCAAGTTGTATCCTGATTATAACTCAAATTACTGACAAGCAATACATTTAAATTATATCATATAATATGTACTGCTACCTTTAAATTTCATCCTTCAATTTCAAAGATCTATTGATACTAAGGATTAGCATCAAAATAAGCATGTATCACTGTATACATCTTTAGAGCAACCTAGTCAACACAAAATAAATAACTTTTTACAAATATTCAATTTGCCACATGATGTTATGAGAACATGAGGGTGATTTAAACTTGATATTTGGATTAAAACATATTAAGTTCTGGCAGTGGCCTATAATTTTGGAGAGATGGCCGAGAGGCTTAAGGCGACGGTTTGCTAAACCGTTATACGGTTCGAAAGTCTGTATCGGGGGTTCGAATCCCCCTCTCTCCGCCAGCTTTTTTGAAGAGAACTTTTCTCTCGTCTTTTCGTGCTAGAGTCAAGGCACCTCAAAACCCAAATATTTGCGGGCTTTCCAGCGTTTTATTGTAGCCTAAGACCATTACCTCACTTTCTCCAATTTACCATTTTACCCCTAAAATCTCCATTTTTACCCTCTCCATCTCTGATACATGCGAACACTTCGGTCGAAGGTACGCATGCCCTCAAACCCTCTATTTGCCTGGATTTTAGAGATCTGAGATTTTTGACCCTTCATTCTTTAGAGAACGAAAAGCGGAGTAGTGATTGATATTCGAAACGGAGAAAGTATTATTTCAATTGCTTGACGTATAGCTTGTTTATATAATAGAAAAAATTATTTAAGGCACCTAACATGCAATATGCAATATGCAACTTTATATGTGATGGATCCATCATTAATTGGAAGCAAAGTTTGAGATAAATTGCCGCAAACTTTGTCATACTCATCTAAAAGTAGTGATGATAGAGCAATCGGCATGGTTATAAAGCTAGATGTAGCAGAAATTGATATGAATTTTATGAAGCATGAAAAATTAGAAGAGCATTTGACAGGATTCAAGGGATTTGCTTATAACCATGTTAGTCAAGGAATAGATTTATCTACGTTTTATCTAGAATTCACCATATACAAATCGCGATTGGGTGCGTTATTAATCCAGGATTTGATGACAAAGGTAAAGTGCTAGATTTTTTTATCCAACTCAATAAAGCATTTAATGCTCTACTATTTTATGATAACACAGTGTTTGATTACGATATGGAAATATTGGCAAAACTGTGAGTCCCCATATGTATAATAATTTACAATTTGATAGTTTTAAGCTAAGAAGTTATACCAAGTTTCAGATTAAATCAGGCGAATGGATTTGAGGATGAGGCTGCGTAAGCGTATTGAAATACGTGCGCAGAGCCGAGTTTCACAAAATCCGTTTTGAATCATTTAAAAATGAGATTTGGTATAAGACCCAAGCCTTTAAACCTACCTTTTTTTAAAGCCGTTTCTAGTGACTCCGATATCAGAGTATGATACCTGACTGTTCATCTGAAGTCTACAACATGTGTAGAACGCAGTATGACTTTAACAATAGCGAAATTGGAGAAAGCTTTGTTGTGGTGGTGTCCCCGACAGGGTTCGAACCTGTGGCCTTCGGATTAGGAATCCAACGCTCTATCCAGCCTGAGCTACGGGAACATCTGGAGCAAGTGAACTTGACACATCTACGGGAGATGGATGGTGCACCGTTTGGATTGGTGCAGCCA